>CAJBIG010000228.1 GCA_903953065.1 uncultured Solirubrobacterales bacterium | reverse complement strand
CCGATCGCCGGGGTCAGCTGAGGCAGGATCACGGTGCGCGCAACTTCGAACTGCGAGCGACCCATGCCGTGTGCTGCGTCCTCAAGCGCCGGGTCGAGCCTGCGCATCGCAGCCCGCACAGGCAGCAGAACGAGCGGAAAGGTGAACAGAGTGAGCACGATCCAAGCACCGCTGAAGCCGTAGATGCTGGGCAGCTGCTCTACGCCGAGCAGTTTTTGCAGCTCGCCGCGCGGGCCGAAGGCGGAGACAAAGAGGTAGGCGCCGATGTAGCTTGGCATCACCAGTGGGAGCACCGAAAGAACGGTCCAGCCGCGGCGCCAGGGAAGGTCGCTGCGGCCGGTCAGCCAGGCCAGCGGCACGGCCAGGAGCGTGGCGGTGAAGCCGACGGCGACGGCCAGCGCGAGGCTGCGCAGCAGCAGCCGCAGAGTGCCCTGCCGCCAGATCGCCTGCCAAGCTGCGGCCGGCTCGCCGAGAATGACGATGAACAGATAGACGATCGGGACCGCACACACAGCGGCGACGAGGCCGGCCGCCAGCAGCGTAAGCGGCGAAACTCCGCGCAACGCAAATCCGCCAGTGACCGGCAACCGGTTGGCGCTTGCTGCCATCGGCTAGAGCACCCCGGTCTCCTGCAGCAGTTCCTGCGTGCCTTGCAGATCGCTGAGGTCGGACAGGTCGAGCTGAGGCTGCTTAATGCTGCTCAGTGGTGGCAATGACGGATCTTGTGGGATGCCCTTCACGAGCGGGTATTCGCCGGTCTCCTTGGCGAAGTAGCGCTGCTGCGGGTCGGCGAGCAGAAAGCTCGCGAACTCCTCGGCCGCCTTCTGTTGCTTCGACGCCTCGGGGATGCCAACTCCAGCCACATTGATCAGTGTTCCGGCGTCGCCGTCGGTGAAGAAGTGGATCTTGACGGGGTAGGTGTCGCCGTCGGCTTCGCCCTCCTTTATCGCTTCGAGAACGTAGTAGTGGTTGATCAGCCCGACTTCGATCTCGCCGTCGGCGATCGCGTCGCGAATGATGCCGTTCTTCTCATAGGAGCGAGTGCCGTTGGCCTTCATCTGCTCCAGCCACTCTTTTGTCTTCGCCTCGCCTTCGGTCAGCCTCATCGCGGTGACGAAAGACTGGAACGAGGCGTTTGCTGGCGCCCAACCGACCTTCCCTTTCCAGCGCGGCTCGGTTAGATCGAAGACCGATTTCGGCAGCTCGCTGGGAGCGAGCGAGCGGCTGTCGTATCCGAGCACGCGGACGCGGCCGCTGGTGCCGACCCAGTCGCCTTGGGCTGAACGGAAAGCGCTCGGCACGCGGTCAAGGATTGAGCTTGGGAGCTGCTTGAGCAGTTTTGCTTCTTGCAGTGCGCCGAGCGCGCCGGCATCTTGGCTGAAGAAGATTCCTGCCGGAGTCTGGCCGCCTTCTTCGCGGATCGTTGCTGCGAGCTCGGCGCTGTCGCCGTAGCGGACATCAACTTCGGTGCCAGGGTTCTCTTGTTTGAACGTTTCAATCAGCGGTCCGACATATTCCTCGTCGCGGCCGGAATAGATCGTCAAGCTCTTGCCGTCTCCGGAGCCGCCGGTATCTGACGATCCGCAGCCGACAGCGACCACGGCCGCAATCAGGGCGAGGGGCAAAATGGCGAAGCGGGTGGCGGCGTTGCGATTCACTTGGCTTACTCCTTCTTGCTGCGAGTTAGGGCGCCCTAATAGAGCGCTCGGCGAATCTAGCAGAAAACCAACCGCAGAAGTCGGGATGACTATTTTGAGCAGCCGTCCGCGTGTGCGCCTACCGTTTTGCCAATGTCCACGCAGCCGCCTTCCGAAGACCCAACGCAGCAATACAGCCAGCAGCAGGGAGGCGAGCCGCCGGAAGGCGAAGGCGGAAACCCGTGGCCGTGGGTGCTCGGCGCCGTCGCGATCATCGTCGCCGGTGTGATCGCCGCGATCCTCATTACCGGAGGGGACGATTCAGGCAGCTCGACCGATGCTTCGACCACGACACCGGTCACGACGCTGACGACGAAGACGGCTACCTCGACGCCGACGACAACGGCAACGGCGACGACCACGACGACGACCGCCCCGATCAACATCACGCGCAGCTGCACTGTCAACAACATCGCCGGCGTTGTTGGCGGCAGCACCGTTGCGAACGTCAACGCGACCGACGTCCCTGCCTCGCAAACCGCGCTGGCAAGCTGTGCTCAGGCCAGCTCGCTGGTGAAGGGCGTCGCCCAGACTCAGGCCGAGATGCCGGTAACGGTCGAAGGCTTCGCTTGTACCCCTTCTGTCAGTGGCAGCACCGCAAAGTGGACCTGCGTGCTAAATGGCGCCGACTCAGCGCTTACGATCACGACCAAGTTCCCGCTCACCTACACCGACTAAAGGAAGCACCCAATGGCCACGCAGCCCCCGCAGAACCCGAACCAGCCCGGCTATCAGCCCCAGCAGGGATACCAGCAGGGCCAGCCGCCGCACAAGAGCAACCCTTGGCCGTGGGTGATGGGCGCTGTTGCGATCATCGTCGTCGG
>CAJBIG010000227.1 GCA_903953065.1 uncultured Solirubrobacterales bacterium | reverse complement strand
GGGTGCCAGTACTGATTGAGCGCTGGCACCGACTGAAAGATGCTCGAGCCGCCGAGCACGCGGCGCGGCCAGGGGCGCGGGCGATCGATCTTGAGATCAAGCTTGGCGTCTGGGCCAAGGTCAACTTTCACGCTGTCCGGACCGGCAACGAAAGCATCGCCGGCTGACGCACCGAGCTGCTCCCAATCGGCTGCGCCCTGCGGGTGTGCGACCGTGCGCAGGAAACGGTTCGGGTAGCCGGCCAGGCCCAAAGTTGCCCAGTGGCCGTCGGCGGCGCGGTTGACGCCGATCAGCGCGATCACTACGCGGCCGGTGGCAGGATCGGTGATGCGCCAGAAGTAACCCTCCATTGCGACGCCGTGATAAGCGAGCGGATCGCCGAAGGGAAGGTCGGCGCCGCCGGCGCGATATGCGCTCAGCACCTGTTGGACTAGAGAGGTCATATGTGAAATCTACGAGAAGTCGCCCTTCCCAACGCGCCCACTCTGTCGTAGGTTGTCGGAGTAGCTACAACTTCCAAAGCAAAAAACCCTAGGAGGAAACGCCAATGAGTGATGACCGGATTGAAGACGACATCGAAATTGTCGCCGCAGCAGAAGACCAGCTTGAAGCCGACGCCAATCTCGTCTCCGACGCGATCGTCGGACTCGAGGCCGAAGCCGAGATCGTCGCCGCCGCTGAAGATGAGCTGCTCGTCGAGGCTGAGATTGTTGCCGCTGCCGAAGAGCAGCTTGTGGCTGACGCTGAGATGGTCGCTGCCGCAGCCGCCGACCCCGACGCCGACCCGGCGCTGGTCGCGGCCGCCGAAGACGCTCTGCTCGAAGAGGCCGAGATTGTCGCCGCCGCTGAAGACCAGCTGATCGAAGACGCAGTAGTCGTCGCCGCCGCTGAGGAGCAGCTGCTTGAGGACGCTGAAGCTGTCGTCGAAGGCATCGCGATCGTCGAAGCCGAGGCCGAGATCGTCGACGCAGCCGAGAAAGAGCTGACCGCCGAGATCATCGAAGACGCTTTCGAAGAGAAGGAGTAAGGCTCGCGGCTAAATGCCGCTTTCAACCTTAATCCTGCCGCTCTTCTCGGCCGCTTTGAGGGCCTCGAAGTCACGCTCATTCTGATCGGCGTACGCGTCACCAAACGCCGCCAGCGATTCAGCAAAGGTCGCCCCGCTACCGAGGTAGCCGGCGATCATTGCTGCGTCGCCGGAGCGGGCGTGGGCGTGGGCTAGAGCACCGCCGCAAAGAGCGCCGTAGCGAGCAAGCTGCACGGCGTCCATCGTCGAGGTGTCGACCGAGCCCTTCATGTCGCGAAGCTGACGCATGTAGTAGTGCTTCTTCGCCCCGCCGGTGCCGGTCGCCCAGCCGAGGAAGGGGTCACTGGCAGACTGCATGATCCGCTGGCCGCGGACGACTCGCTCGCCCTCCTGCTTGTACTCGCTCTTGCCGGCGTACGGGGCCAGAACCGACTGCTGGGCCTCCTTGAACTGCAGGAAAAGCGGATCTTCATCGCTGTCCCCCATCAGCAGCATCATGAAAGCCTGCGTGCCCACCGAACCGACGCCAACCACCTTGCGCGCGAAGTCGGCGCGGCGATAACGGCTGATTACGATGCGGCGGTCAGGCTCAAGCGTCTCGAGGTAGTCGCTAAAGGCCTTGTCGACGATCTTGTCGAGCTCCTTCACCATTCCTAGCGGGATCGGCACGACGACCGGCGGGTCGGCCTTGATCTTGAAGCCATCATCGGTCTTCTCAGCGAAGCGTGAAAGCGCGCCAAGGTTGGTCTTGGTCTCGGCTTTTTGAGCGACCTTGCCGATCCGTTTCGCTGCGGCTTTATCGCCATGCTCGTCAACGAGCGAGAGAATGTTCGACATGTCGATGCGCTCGTACCAAACCTGCAGGAACGGCAGCTCCGCCAGCTCGTCCATCCGAGCTTGGTATCTAGCAGCGGTCGCTTGAGCGGCGTCGCGCGCCTCACTTGCCTTAATGCCATTGTCGCGGGCCGCGATCGTGATGCTGGCGACGAGCCGCTTCAGATCCCACTCGAAAGAGGCCGGCAACGTTTCGTCAAAGTCGTTCAAGTCGAAGACAAGGCTGCGGTCGGGGGCTGCGTAGGTGCCAAAGTTGAGCAGGTGAGCATCGCCGCAGCACTGGGTGCGCATCTCCGTGGTTGGCGTGTGAGCCAGGTCCCACGCCATGATTCCAGCGCCGCCGCGGTAGAAGGTTCCAGGCGAGACGAGCATCCGGCCGTAACGGATCGGAACGAGATCGGGCACGCGCTGAGCGGCCTGCGCTTCAAGCGTTGCGACCGGGTCGGGGCGGTCGGCTGGGGCGGTCCATTCGGCGTGCGCGCTACGCGGAACCGACTTGCGCAGCTCCTTGCCGGCTTTGTACTTGGCCTGGGTGATTGGTGACAACGACGTCAGCTCTTCGCTCTGCTCCTCATTCTTCTTCTTCTTAGCCATCTCTTCAGCCTCCAAAACGGAATCGAATTAGCGCAGCGACGGCGCCAAAGCCGTCGCGCCACGTGATCTTCTTGCCCTCTTCGTACGTGCGACCGTAGTACGAAATCGCTACTTCGAAAAGGCGAATGTTCTTATGTCGCAGAATCTTGGCGGTTACTTCGGGCTCGAAGGCGAAATCGTTCGAAACGAGCTTGATCGAACGGATCAGGTTGCCGTCGAAGGCCTTGTAGCCAACCTCCATGTCGCTGATCGTCGTGTTGTAGAGGATGTTCGTCAGCAGCGAGAGGAAGCGGTTTCCGGCGTAGTGCCAGAAGAGGTGCGCGCGCTGCGTCTCGCCGCCGCGGAAGCGGGTGCCGTAGACAACGTCGGCGACGCCACCAAAGAGCGGCGCCAGAAGCTTTGGAATGTCAGACGGGTCGTACTCGAGGTCGGCGTCCTGGATCATCACGAAATCGCCGGTCGAACCGTTGATTCCAGTGCGCACTGCGGCGCCCTTGCCTTGGTTGCGCTCGTGAATGATCAAACGCAGTCCGGGAATCTCTGATTCAAGGCCGCTAACGATCTCAACGGTCTCGTCGATCGAACCGTCGTCTACGACGAGGATCTCGGCCTCGAAGTCGAGCTCAGTCAGACGGCGCAGAACCTGCTCTATGGTCCGAGCCTCGTTGTAGGCCGGCACAATCACGGTTACGCGCATTTGATCCTCTTCGTACTTGGTCGCTGACGGTGTTGGCGGAACAAGACAAGCCAACGATCCGCCAGCTTCCCTAAATAGCGGGGGCGGGATTCGAACCCGCGACCTTCGGGTTATGAGCCCGACGAGCTACCAGACTGCTCCACCCCGCGACGTGTTGCTTAGGCTAGCAGCGAAGGGGCCTGTGCGCAGGGCGTGAAATCAGACGACCGCGACGCGCGCGATTGTCGTTGCCGACTGGTAGTAGAGGTCGCGACCAAAGCCCGGCGCTGGAAAGAGGAAGCCCTGGCACGGTGACGGAACGTCAACGCGCGCTTTATCGACTCCGGTGTCGAGGTCAAGCACAGCGATTTGATCGTGGCCGAGCGCAACGCCGCTCCTTCGTACCAGCGCGAACTTGCCGAGCGCCTGAAGAACCGGGCGCGTGATCCGGCGCACGAGCGGGCGACGCATCAGCTCCGGCTGCTTCCAGTCCTGCACTACGAGCTCGCGCGTGTCGGGGTAGAGAATCAGGTGGCCGGCGTGGGCAAAGCCGTCGCGGCGCCAGAGCTCTTCCATCGTGTCGCCGACGAGACGCCAGGCGCGCAGAACTGCGTTGCCGGCGTCGAAGGCGATCACCACTCCACCGACTGGGTCCCAAGCAGGCGGGTTCGATTCAGTCCCGAAAGGCAGGCCGCTGATCTCGGTCGAATCAATCTTTGAAGCGTCGTCGCGGCGCGCCCACCAGAGCCGTACGGGGTCGGGCGCCGTGCCGCAGTCGCGCATCGTCACGTCGGTGTCGTTCTGGCCGTTGTCCATCCAGAGCACGTGCTCTTCGGTGATCACCGGATCCCAGCCGAAGCTGCGGCCCGGCGCCGGGCCGTAGGAAGGGCGCCAATCTTCGTCGACGACGATTCTGCCCGCTTCGCGATCGAGGTGGAGCCGGAAGACCTTTGTCGTACCGATCACGATCACGTTCTCTCCGTCGCTGCAGAGCCGGCCGATCGACGGCTCGGGCAGCGTAAGCGGCTCGGCGACCGGTAGCAGAGTAATCGGGTCGAGGATCGAAACGGTTGAGGGTGCGAGCCCGGCCGGGGCGTCGCAATCCTTCGTCACGAGCTCGCCGCCGTTCAGGATTACAAACGAGTTGTGGGGGCGGGCGACAGGCAGTTTGTGCGAGGCGAGAACCTCAAGCTCGGGCGTTAGCCGGTGCGCCCAGCCGCCGAAGACCATGTAGATGTCACCGTTGGCGTGGCAGGCGATTCCACCGGGCCAGTAGGGGCCGCCGGGCAGCTTCGGGGTCGAGGCCGTCACTTCAAGCGTGATTGGGTCGAGCTTCTCGGTCCAGCCGCGCACAGGCGCCGACTGCGCACCGCCGGTCCATGGCATCTCGTGCCGGAGTG
>CAJBIG010000226.1 GCA_903953065.1 uncultured Solirubrobacterales bacterium | reverse complement strand
GCCTTCGAAGCGCTGGCTGGCGGCCCACTCGAGAGGCGCCTCGATCCGCGCTCCGACCACCTCCGTTTCTTCACCGCGCACACCCTGCGCGAACTGCTCAGCGGCGCCGGTTTCGAGCATGTCAGCGTGATCGCCGTCGACGGGCCACCGCTGCTGCGCCGCTCACTGGTTGCTCGCGCGCGCTAGAAGGTCATTTCTTCTTGTTCTTCTTCGCCTTCTTCTCCTCGGCGCGTTTGACGGCGCGGTAGGCGAGCAGGAAGGTTGCCTTCGCCTGAAGAGCGCGCGGGTTGAGGTAGAGCGCGGCCTTGATGTCGCGCTGCGCGCCGAACGGATCGTCCTGCTCGTTTAGGCGGAACTGAGCAAGCGCGATCCAGCCCGCGATGACGGACGGGCGGCGCTGAACTGCGCTCTCGTATGTCGCCTCGGCTGCTGGCAGGTCGCCTGCGGCGGTCTGCGCGCCAGCCAGCGTGTAGAGCGGCACGTTTGAGAACGGGTTGGTGGTTGCGGCTTCGCGCGCCAAATCCTGCGCCTGCGCGTTCTTGCCGGCGATCAGCGCTTCGAGCGCCGCGTTGCTCTGGTTTATCGACTGCTGCGGCAGCGTCACGGTCCAGGCGCCCACTGCTGCGATCGCGATGACGAGAACTGCGGCGCCGGCGCGCCAGCGGTTTCGAAGTCCGCTGCGCAGCCGGCCACGGAGGCTGCCGGCGGGCTCGATGCTCTCGCCGAGAGGCCCGCGCGCCACCAGCCAGCCGGCGGCGAAGAGCACCGGCACGACGGTGCCGGGGATAAGCCAGGTCCAGTCGACGAGCGAATTAACGCCGAAGACGACGACAACGGCCGCCAGCGCCACCATTCCCGCCCTCTCATCGCTCCAGTGGCGCCGCTGTGGCCCGCGCCAAGGGCCGGTAGCGCGCCACGCGCCGGCCAGCCAGGCAGCCAGCAGCGCGAGCGTCACGGCGAGGCCGACGAAGCCAAGATCGGAGGCGGTTTGGACGACGAAGCCGTGCGCCTGGAGCACGTCAAGGTCGTCTTTGCGAACGATCAGTCGCGCCGCCGTGTAGCCACCGGCACCTACGCCAAGGACAGGTTTCGATTTGAAGATCGTGATCGCGTCGCGCCAGTAGCGCGCGCGGGCGCTGCCGATCGCGGTAAGCCGCGCCGGGTCGTTGCGCGGCTGCTTGGCATTCGGGTCGGTAAGGCTCTTCCAGCCATTTGAGATGCTGCCGCTGAAGCCCTTCTCTGATGTGGCGAGCACCGCCGCCAGCGCAACCGGGGCGAGCGCGAGGCAGATCAACAGCACTGCGCCCCAGGTTCGCGTCGTCCGCTCCGGCCACGGCCGCCGGTCTCGCAGCCAAGTGGCAAGGAGCCCGATGATCAGCAGAATCACGACAAGCGCCAGCAGACCCACGCCCAGCTCGGTGCCGGCGTTGCTGCGCAGCGGCAGCTCAATGCGGTCGGCGCTGAGGCCGCTCTGGCCGAAGGCCCAAACGCCGAGCAGGGCACCGAAGCCGATCCCTGCGATCAGCACCGTCGCCGAGCGCAGCCGCAGCGGAACGAGGATCAGCCACAATGCGAGGCCGACGGCGGCCGCCAGCAGCGAGCCGCGCGAGTACGCGAGCATAAGTGCGACAACGAGGATGCCGACCAGTGGGAAGGCGAGCACGGCGGTGGCGGCGTGGCCTTCGCGGCGGGCGCCGAGCCAAGCGGCGACCGGCAGGCCGAGCGCGGCGGTCAGACCAACGGCGTTCCAGTAGCCGAATGGTTCGCGCAGGCGGCCATAGGTTTCGTTCTCGGCCAGCGCGGCGGGAAAGACCTTCGTCATCAGCGCGTAGAGGCTGATCACGAAGCTCGCTATGAGCAGGCCGCCCAGCAGCGAGCGCCACTGGCCGGGGGCGAGGCGGACGAGCGCGGCGCCGACGACGAACGCTGCCAGCAGCGCCAGCGTGCGGTTGGTCTCAAGCCAAGCAATGGCCGGGTCGATCGCCCATACGATTGAGGCGCCGGTCATGAACACCAGCAGTGCGAAGAAGCCGATTGACATCAGCCCCCATGGCTTGCGGGTAGCGGCGCCGGCGAGCACAGCCATTGCGCCGAGGATTCCGGCCAGCGCGATCAGGAAGACCTCAACGTGGGTCAGCGTCTTCGTCTGCAAGCCGCCAGTGGCGTGGAAGCTGAGCGCGCAGAAGAGCGCCGAGAAGGCAAGCGTCAGCAGCACGCGGCCAAGCGGCGTCCAGCGGCCCGCCGGGCCACTGTCGAGCTGGAGCGCGAGCGGCTCAGCGACTGGCGTAGTAATTGCGGACACGGGGGATCAGGACGGCGCCAATTGCAGTCAGCGCGCCGGCGCCAAGCAGGACGAGCATGATTTTTAGTGAGAGTGGAAGTTTGTTCAGCACCACAGTCGCGGTGGCGGCCGTGCCGAAGGCTGCCGGGTCGACGATCACGTCGCCGACCTTCGCTTTTGTGCCTTTCGAGGATTCGGCAACGGCGGTTGCTATCGCCTGCTGCTCCTCCGGCGTGGTCGTCGCGAGGACGTCCGCGGACTGCGCCTGTGAGGTTGCGTTCGATCCGCTCGCCGCTGCGAGCTGAGCGGCTTCGATAATTGAGCGGCAGTTTGAGTACTGGTCGGCATCGGCGGGGATGTTCGCCAGCGCCTTCTCGTACTCGGCCTGCGTGTAGGTGCCTGTCACCTGACCTTTGGGGCCGCATGCCTGCTGCAGCAGGTCTTCCCAGCTGGCGAGCGCCGCGCTTGGAGCGAGCAGCGCGCCGAAGAGTGCCAGAGCGATCAGGCTCGCCGGCAGTGATGTCGTCTTTAGCGAGCGATTCATGGCTGAAGGGCGAACTGCTGAACCGGAAACCGACGTCGGCGACCGG
>CAJBIG010000225.1 GCA_903953065.1 uncultured Solirubrobacterales bacterium | reverse complement strand
CGCTACAGCAAGGCGCTAACGCGCTATGCGCAGCGTTTTCTGGGTGAGGCGCGGTCTGAAGAGGTTGTCCAAGCGGCGTTCTTAAGTGCCTGGTCGGCGCTGACTACGGGAACCGAGGTCCGCGATCTGCGGCCTTGGCTCTACCGCATCGTCCACAACGGAGCCCTGAACGCAATGAACCGATCTGAATCTGGAGATCTCGAGCTAATCGAAGCGACCGACGGCGCTCTAAGCCCGCACGCGATCCTCGAGCAGAACGAGGAAGTTCGAAGCGCGCTCAACGTGATCGCCGAACTTCCCGAGCGCCAGCGCGCCGCACTGCTCGCGGTGGCCGTTGACGGCCGCGCCCACGCAGACGTTGCCGCCGACCTTGGCGTCAGCGACGCAGGCGTGCGCCAACTGGTCCGCCGCGCCCGTGTTCAACTTCGCACCGCCGCAACTGCACTTACGCCACTGCCGCTGGCACTCTGGCTCGCCGATGCTCAGCGCGCACCTTCTCCCGATGTAAGCCACCGAATTGCCGAGATTCTCGCCGACGGCGGCGGCAACGCATTGGCAGCCAGCGCAATGAAAGCTGGGGCGGTTGTCGTCTCAGTCGCAGCGGTCGCGACCGCAGCGCCGAAGGTAACCGATGTCGTCAAGCAGAGCGCCAAGTCTGAGCCTGCAGCAGCAGTCATCGGTGTTAGCGCCGCCGGCGCAGGCACGGTCGGCGCAGATGGCGGCCCGATCAGATTGGCCCCGGGCTTTGACCTCGGAACCGGCGGGCCGCGCCCAGCCGGTGCACCGCCGCGCCAAGGCGGGCTTAACGCCGGCGGCGACGCCGAGGACGGGCTTGGCGCGCTGCCCGGCGCTCCGGAAGCGGACGACCCGTCGCTGTCCAACGGTGGCCCAGGATCCAGAGGTCGACAGTACGCGCAGGACATGAGCCCATTTTTCTCCCCCGGCTCTGGCAACCGCAGACCGCGCCGTGGCGGCGATTCAGGCGGCGACGACAACTCGGGGCGTGGCAACGGCGGACGTAATCGGCCGCTCCCGTCGCCATCGGCAGAGCCGTCCCCGAGCAGCCCTGACGACTCAGGTAGCGGCAAGACAGGCGACGAAGCCAGCAGGCCTGACCGCTCCGATTCGGGCCGCGACCAGAACGAAGAGACCTCGATTGCGCCGAGCAGGCCAAAGAGGCCAGGTCGAGACGACAGCAAGAATTACTTCGGCGACAGCGACACGCCGGACCAGTAGCCAAGGACCCGGAAGCCGCAGACCAGGTTGCTGACTGCTCAGGGGTTGATCGCAACCATCCGCTCAATCGGGACTCGCGCGAGCTCAGCAACCGCAGGCTCGACCTTCACCTCGCCGCTGCCGTCGCGCAGAGTGTCGCGCAGTTTCTCAAGCGTGATCATCTTCATGTAGCGACAGCTCGCCTCGGCGTTGGCAGGGATGAAGTTGATGTCGGGAGCAGCCTTCTGAAGCGGGTAAAGCATGCCAACCTCGGTCGCAACAATCACATCGCGGCGCGAACCCTCAGCCTCCGCCTCTTCCGCGTAGCCCATCATCCCCCCCGTCGAGAGCATCTGCACGCCCTCGGCGTCAACGTCGCCGGCTGCGACGTATTCCATGACCGACGTGACGCAGCCACATTCAGGGTGGATCAGAAAGTCGGCTCCGGGGTGCTCGCCGCGTACGCGCGTTATGTCGTCAGGCCGAATCCCGGCGTGAACGTGGCACTCGCCATCCCAGATGTGCATCGGATGATGACCGGTGATCTTCTGCACGTAGGCGCCGAGGAACATGTCCGGGCCAAAGCAGATCTCAACATCGGGGCCATGCTCGGCGATGATGTGGTTGACGACTGCAACGGCATTGGATGAGGTACAGCAGTAGTCGGTCAAGGCTTTGATCGCCGCCGTTGTATTGACGTACATCACCGTGATCGCGTCAGGAAACTGCTGCTGCCACTGCTCAAGCTGCGGCGCCGTAATCGAATCGGCGAGCGAACAGCCGGCGTCCAGATCGGGAAGGAGCACGGTCTTCTCCGGCGCGAGGATCGAAGCGGTCTCAGCCATGAAGTGAACGCCGCAGAAGGCGATGACGGGGTTCTCAACTTTCGCCGCCTGCTGCGAAAGACCGAGCGAATCGCCGACGTAATCGGCTACATCCTGAACCTCTGGGACTTGGTAGTTGTGGGCGAGAATCACGGCATCGCGCGACTGCGCAAGCTCGCGAACCTCGGCCTGCAACGCCGCGACCTTGGCCGGGTCTGGCGTCGGCTCGGGCGCCATCGGCAGCGGCTCAGGACTCATCGCTCCACCTCAACCGTAAGAGAGAGATCAAGAGCAGCGGCTGAATGAGTGATCGCGCCCACTGACACGAATTGTACGCCGCTAGCAGCGACTGAGGCAACGGTCGCAAGCGTGACGCCTCCACTGGCCTCCAGCTCGGCGCGCCCGGCCACATGGGCGACGGCCTCTCTCAGCTCGTCGGGCGTCATGTTGTCGAGCAGCAGCCGCCCGGCGCCGGCTGCGATTGCCTCATCGGCCTGGTCAAGGTCGCAGCACTCGACCTCCAGCGGCAGATTCGCGTCGGCGGCGCGCGCGGCAGCGACAGCAGCGGTGATCCCACCGGCCATCTCGATGTGGTTCTCCTTGATCAGGTAGGCGTCCCAGAGGCCGATGCGATGGTTCCTGCCGCCGCCGGCGAGAACCGCCGCCTTCTCAAGCAGCCGCATCCCCGGCGTCGTCTTTCGCGTGTCAAGAATCTGTGCGTCCGTACCCTCGACCGCTTCGACGTAGCGCGCCGTAGCCGTCGCGACGCCGCTCAGGTGAGCGAGCAGGTTGAGCGCGCTGCGCTCGCCGCTGATGATTGCGGCAGCGTCGCCGGTCACGCTCAAGACCGGGCCACCCTCGCGCCAATCCCCCTCAGCGGTGAGCGGCTCAAACTGAACCGCCTCGTCGAGCGTCATGAAGACGCTGGTGGCGGCCTCGATTCCAAAGATCACCCCCGGCTCCTTCTGCGTGATCGTGGCAACGGCGGTGCTCCCCGGCGGCACGGTCGCGGCCGTAGTGCGGTCACCATCGCCAACATCTTCAGCCAGCGCAACTGCGACAAGTTGGTCGAGCTCGCGCCGGGTTGCCTGATCCATACGGGGAGCCTAGGGAATCAGGCCGGGCGCTCTTCGAGTAGCACGGCGATTGTCGTGAGCGTCGGGTCGCTGGCACCGTGCAGGCGAGAGCCGGAGGCAGCCGTTTGACGCAGGTTGTCGATGACTTCGGCGCTGACCCGCTCACCAGGCAGCAGCGCAGGAATTCCCGGCGGGTAGCCGGCGATCGACTCGCACGAGATTCGACCAACGGCGTGATCGAGCGCAACAACCTCGGCCTCACCGAGGAACGCCTCTCGCGGCGGCACGACGCAGCCCGCGGAGACCTCAAGCCTGGGAACCGGCTCGACCGCGACGACGCCGCAGCTCAGCTCAGCGGCGGTCGCTTCGACCCCGGCGACAAGGCGCTCGAACTGCTCGTCGGATTCCGCGAGGCTGACGACGAAGACGACGGTCGCTTGAGCCGCCATCTCGGGATGGACGTCATGGCGGGTTCGCAGCTGCTCTAGGAATTGGAGCCCGCTGCAGCCGACGGCGCGAACGTCGAGCACAATCCTCAGCGGGTCAAAACCGGCGATCCCGGGTCGGCCGACGAAGCTCTCATCGACGAGCTCAATCCCGTCGATCGCCTCAAGCCGCTCGCGAACAACGACCAGCTTCTCGAGCGTCTCCCCCAGCAGCTCCTCGCCGCGGGTAGCAAGTTGGCGGCGGGCGGCATCGAGCGATGCGATCAGCAGCGTGCTCTGGCTCGTCGAACGCAGAATGCGAACGGCCCGACCGACCGCAGCCTCGTCTATCCGCCCGCCACTGCCGAGGTGAAGCATCGCACTCTGCGTCATTGAGCCGCCGAGCTTGTGCGTGCTCGTGAGCACCGCATCGGCGCCGAGCGCCAGCGCACTTGGGGGCAAATCGGGATGAAACCCGAGGTGGGCGCCCCACGACTGATCGACGACCAACGCCGCCCCGGCGGCGTGCGCGGCCTCGGCGCAGCCGGCGACATCGGCCGCCAAGCCGTAGTAGGTCGGAGAGACGATGAAAGCGGTGCGTACGTCGGGGTGCTCGGCCAGCAGCGCCGCGAGCTTCGCCGGCTCGACTCCGAGCGCCATGCCCAGCTCGCTGTCGTATTCGGGCTCGATGAAGATCGGGTTGCCGCCGCTGAGCACGAGGCCGTCGACAATTGAAGCGTGTGAGTTGCGCTGCGCGACGATGCGGCGCCCGAGCGGCGCCAGCGCGAGGCAGAGCGCGTGGTTGCCTTGCGAGGCTCCGTTGGTCAGGAACCAGCTCTTCTCAGCACCATAGGCCTCGGCCGCCAAGCGCTCGGCTTGCGTGTAAGGAGTTGGCTCCGGGCCGTCATCAATCCCGTCAACCCCCTGGGCGAGGTCGTGAGCAAGAGCGGCTTCGCCCAAGACCTCAACGAGCGCATCGTCGGCGCCGAGTCCTCCCTTGTGGCCCGGCACGTGGAACCGCGCCGGTTGTCGCGCTACATAGGCGGCTGTCGCGTCCAGGTACGGTGCCTGCGACTGGCCATGATCGGCGGCGCTCACTTAGCTGCCGCTCGATCGCAGCAGCTCAGCGCGGACGAATTCATCAAGATCGCCGTCGAGCACTCGCTGGGCGTCGCCGATCTCAACATCGGTGCGGTGATCCTTGACCATCGTGTAGGGATGAAGCACGTAGGAGCGGATCTGCGAACCAAAGTTGACGTCCTGGCTCTCGCCCTTTGCCGCGGCGATCTCTTCGCTGCGGCGTCGTTCCTCGGCCTCAAGCAGCTTTGCGCGCAGCATCTTCATCGCGGTTTCCTTATTCGATGACTGTGAGCGCTCGTTCTGGCACTGGACGACGATCCCGCTTGGCCGATGTGTGATCCGCACCGCCGAATCGGTCTTGTTGACGTGCTGGCCACCGGCGCCGGAGGCGCGGTAGGTGTCGATCTGAAGATCATCATCTTCGATCGTGACGCCTTCGATCTCGTCAACGACCGGAGCGACCTCAACTCCAGCGAACGATGTTTGCCGGCGGCTGGCGGAGTCGAACGGAGAGAGTCGGACGAGGCGATGGACGCCGCGCTCGGCGCAGAAAAGCCCGTAGGCGTTTTCGCCGGAAGCCTTGAAGGTGGCTGATTTGATTCCGGCCTCCTCCCCCGCGCTGGCCTCAAGCAGCTCAACTTCAAAGCCGCGGCTCTCTGCCCAGCGCATCATCATGCGCAGGACCATCTCTGCCCAGTCCTGGGCGTCCGTGCCTCCGGCGCCAGCGTTGACCGTGACGAGCGCGTCACCGGCGTCGTAGTCACCGGCAAAAAGGCGCTCCTCCTCGAAGGCCGAGAGCCGCCGCTCGACGTCGACCAACTGACCTTCGAACTCCCCGGCAAGAGACGAGTCTTCGTCGACCAGTTCGAGCATTGTCGCCAGATCATCACCGTCACCGGAAAGCTCCTGCCAGCGCTCGAGCCGTCGCGATACGCGCGCGTGCTCGGCGCTGACTCGAGCCGCTTCGTCCTGGTTGTCCCAAAAGCCTTCCGCCCCCATCCGAGTTTCAAGCTCTTTCACCTGATCGGCCAGCCCGGCAGGGTCGAGGAAGCTCGACAGCTCGGTGAGCTGCTCAGTTACGGCGCTGAGGCGCTGCGGCGCCGACTCAAGATTTGGCTCAGTAGCCACAGCTTGCGACGCTAGCAGCGAACCGGCTTGGCCGCAGAGCGCTGCTCAGGCGCCGTGGCACTTCTTGTACTTCTGCCCTGAACCGCACCAGCAAGGGTCGTTGCGGCCGATCTGTTCTTCGGCGTCAAGGACGCGCTGCTCTACCGGCTCGGCCTCGACGACCTGCTCCTCGCCGGCGTAGGCGGCCTCGGCTACCGCGCCTCCGGCGGCTGCGGCTTCAAGCGCGCCTGCGCCGGCGCCGGATGAATAATTGATCGCCTGCGCGGCGAGCGGCGCTGCCGGAGCGGGCGCGAACGGAACCTGACCTTCTGACTGATCGACTTCAACCTCAACCTCGACGTGGTAGATCATCCGCGCAAAGTCGGCCCAGATTGAGTTCATCAGGTCGCCGAAGAGGATGAAGGCCTCGTTCTTGTAAGCGACGAGCGGGTCGATCTGGGCGAAGCCGCGCAGGTGGATGCCCTCGCGCAGATAGTCCATGTCGTAGAGGTGCTCTTTCCAGCGTTGATCGATCGTTTGCAGCAGCAGATAGCGCTCGAGCGCGCGCATCAGCTCGTCGCCCAGCTCCTCTTCGCGCCCGTCGTAGAGCGCCATCGCTTCGTTTACTACGCGTTCGCTGAGCGTCTCACGGTCGAGATTGCTTGCCAACACTGCTGCAGCGGTCAGCTCGTTGTCGAGAGTGCCGACCGGCATGATGTCGGTGAGCGCTATAAACAGCCCTGAGAGATCCCAATCCTCGACGTAATCGCTGGGCGTGTACTCCTCAACCAGACGGCTCGCCACTTCGCCGATCTCAGTCCGCGCCTGCTCACCGAGGTCTGCGCCCTCAAGAACCTCGTCGCGGTAGGCGTACACAACGCGGCGCTGCTCGTTCATCACGTCGTCGTACTCAAGCACGCGCTTGCGGATCAAGAAGTTCTGTTCCTCGACCTTGCGCTGCGCTTTCTCGATCTGCTTGCTGAGCATTCCGGCTTCGATCGGCTCCTCGTTGCCTTCCTCATCGGTGCCCCCGAGGCGGTCGAGAATCTTGTAGATCCGGTCGCCGGCAAAGAGGCGAACGAGATCGTCCTCTGCGCTGAGGAAGAAACGCGACTCTCCCGGGTCGCCCTGACGACCGGCGCGGCCGCGGAGCTGGTTGTCGATCCGGCGCGACTCGTGGCGCTCGGTGCCGACGATGAAGAGGCCGCCCGATTCGAGCACAGCCTCGCGCGCGTCGGCGACCTTTGCTTCCTGCTCGGTAATCAAGGCTGGCATCTGCTCGGCGAACTCAGGCTCGTGCGGCTTGACGCCGCTGGCGATCAGCTCCTCACGGGCAAGGTGCTCGGGGCTGCCGCCGAGCTTGATGTCAACGCCGCGACCGGCCATGTTGGTGGCAATTGTGACGGCGCCCGGGCGGCCGGCTTCGGCGATGATCTCGCCCTCGCGCTCGGCGTACTCGGGCTTTGCGTTGAGGACCGTGTGTGGAATCCCCTTCTGCGCCAGCATTGAGCCGAGCAGCTCTGAGATCTCGACCGAGATCGTGCCAACCAGAACCGGCTGGCCGTTTCCGTGGCGGACCTCGATTTCACGCGCAACCGCGCTCCACTTGCCATCCTTGGTCTTGTAGATCTGGTCGTTCTGATCTTCACGCACCAAGCCGCGGTTGGTCGGTACCTGAACTACTCCAAGCTTGTAGATCTTCATGAACTCGGTTGCTTCAGTCAGCGCCGTGCCGGTCATTCCCGAGAGCTTGTCGTAGAGGCGGAAGAAGTTCTGCAGCGTGATCGTGGCGAGCGTCTGGTTCTCCTCCTGAACACGCACGCCCTCCTTCGCCTCGACCGCCTGGTGGAGGCCTTCGGACCAGCGGCGCCCTTCGAGGATGCGGCCGGTGAACTCGTCGATGATCCGCACCTCGCCGTCGATCACGGCGTAGTCAACGTCGCG
>CAJBIG010000224.1 GCA_903953065.1 uncultured Solirubrobacterales bacterium | reverse complement strand
CGAGCAGCAACAGGTCGGGGGCAGTCAATAGAAGCCGGCAGAGCGCCACGCGCCTACGTTCTCCGCCGGAGAGTTTCGTCACGTCGGCGTCGCTCGGTGGCAGCCGCAGCGCGTCCATTGCGTACTCAAGTTGGGTGTCAAGATTCCAGGCGTCGGCGGCGTCGATCTTGGCCTGTAGATCGGCGAACTCCTCCGCCGTCTCATCGGAGTAGTTGGCGGCCAGCTCGTTAAAGCGATCGAGCAGCGCGCGCGTTTCGGAGACTGCCTCCTCGACGTTGCCCTTGACGTCTTTGTCGGGGTCCAGCTGCGGCTCCTGATCGAGCAGGCCGACGCTGGCGCCCGGCGCCAGCTCCGCGTCGCCGCGGTAATCCTGATCCTGGCCGGACATGATCTTCAGCACGCTCGACTTGCCGGCGCCGTTGTAGCCGAGCACGCCGATCTTGGCGCCCGGGTAGAACGACAGCGAAACGTCGCTGAGCACGGTCTTGTCCGGCGGATAAGACTTCGTCAACTTGTGCATCGTGAAGATGTATTGGTGAGCCATTGCGATGAACGATAGAGCGGCCTGCGATCCTGTTGGCGTGTCACCACCCGCCCACGCACTCGAGCTTGCCAATGTCGTCAAGCGCTACGGCGAGATTACGGCCGTCGACGGGCTCGATCTGGTTGTCCCCGAGGGCGGCTGTGTGGGTCTACTGGGCCCCAACGGCGCTGGAAAATCAACGACGATGCGGATGCTGACGGCGCAGACGATTGCCGACGAGGGCCAGATCACGGTGCTTGGACACGAGCTGCCTGGCGATTCGAAGGCGGCGCGGGCGCGGATGGGCGTCGTGCCGCAGCTCGACAATCTCGACACGACGCTCACGGTTGAGCAGAACCTCGTTGTCTTCTCGCACCTCTACCGCGTGCCGAAAGCCAGGCGCAAGGCGGCGATCGAGCGCGTGCTGAAGATCGCCAACCTCGGTGAGCGGCGCGATTCAAAGGTCGATGAGCTCTCCGGCGGGATGCGGCGGCGGCTCTTGATTGGCCGCGCTCTAATTCACCAGCCGCAGCTTGTTCTGCTCGACGAGCCGACAGTTGGCCTTGATCCACAGGTGCGCCAGGAGCTGTGGGCGCTGATCGATCTGCTCCGCAGCGAGGGCGTCTCGATCCTGATGTCGACGCACTACATCGAGGAGGCCGAACGCCTGTGCGATTCGGTCACGATCGTCTCGCACGGCACCGCAGTTGCCGTCGGCGCTCCGACCGAGCTCGTTGCCGAGCACGCGGGCCGCGACGCGGTTGAGATCTACGGCTCTCCGGAGCGGCTCGTTGAGGTTGAGGGCGAGATGGCGAAGGAGGGCTTTCCGACCCGCCGCACCGGCACTTCGATCGCCGTCCTTGGGCTCGATGACGCAGGTGGCCGCGCGCCGGCCGGCGAGCGCAGGCCGGCCAACCTCGAGGACGTTTTCGTGCTGCTGACAGGGGAGGAGATCGCGTGAGCACGGCGCAGCTCGAAGAGCGCGAGCCAGGCCGCCTTGAGCGGACGGCGATCGGGGGCGTGCTGGTGCGCGAGATCATCAACTTCTCGTCCTACTGGCGTTCGACGACATTCTCGTCGACTGTTGAGCCGACGATCTACCTGCTCGCTTTCGGCTTCGGCTTCGGTTCGCTCGTTTCGGTCGTGGGCGGCTACGACTACATCGATTTCGTTGCCACCGGCACGGTTGCCACGGCGGTTCTTTTCTCGAGCATCTTTCCGGCGATGTTCGGCACCCTCATCAAGTACAAGTTCCAGCACACCTACGACGCGATTCTGGCGGCGCCGGTAGACACGGAAGAGCTGGTCACCGGCGAAGCGCTTTGGCTCGCGATGCGGGCATCGGTCTATGGCTGCGCGCCGCTGCTGGTCGGCCTCGTTTTTGGCCTTGATCCCAGCTGGGGGATGCTCGCCGTTCCGGCGATCAACTTCGTCGCCGGCTACGGGTGGGCATGCACCGGAGTGGCGATCGCCGGGT
>CAJBIG010000223.1 GCA_903953065.1 uncultured Solirubrobacterales bacterium | reverse complement strand
GGGCGAGTCACTCTGGCCGCAGTTGCCGCGGTCGGCGGCGCGCTGCTCGTAGCCGGGCTCGCCGTGATCATCTTCACTGCCCGCTCCGACCAGGCCCAGCTTGACCGCGACCTGACGCGCCTCTCGCGCCAAGTTGACCGCCGCGCCGGCCCCGTCTTCTCGCCGCCAGACGAGCGCGGCGGACGGCCAGGCGGGCCGCCCGGCGAGGGAAGGGACATGCGGTCGGGGCGCCAGCCGCGCGAGAACGGACCGCTCGAACCGAGCGGCGACCGCTTCACCCGCGTCGTGCTCGCCAATGGCCAGAGCTACAGCGGCGGCGCCACCGTGCCAGCGAACTTCCCGCTAACAACTGCCGGCGAGATTGTGACCGTCAGCGCCGGCGGCGAAGACTGGCGCACTCTCGTGACCGACCTGCGCGACGGTGACCGGCTGCAGGTGGCGGCGCGGCTGAGTGGAATTCAGGACAGCGCCAAGCGGCTGCGGATCGTCGTGCTGGCGGCGCTGCTCGGCGCGCTGCTCGCAACGGCGCTGGTCACGCGCTCGCTCGCGCGGCTCGCGCTTGGGCCTCTGCGGCGCCTGGCAACGACCGCCGACCAAGTAGCCGCAACGGCCGATCTTGCCGTGCGCGTTCCCGTCGGCGAAGGACCGGAAGAGATAGATGAACTTGCCGCCGACATCAACGCGATGCTCAGCCGCCTGCAGCGAAGCGCCGGCGAGCGCGAAGCGGCGCTGGCGAGCGCCCGCCGCTTCGCCGCCGACGCCGGCCACGAGCTGCGCAATCCGCTCACCAGCCTGCGCGCCAACCTTTCGCTGATTGAGCGCAGCGGGAACCTTGGCGACGAGGACGTGCGCGCCGCCGTTAGTGCCTGCGCCGGTGACAGCGCGCGGCTCGTCGCGCTCGTCGACCAGCTCCAGCAGCTTGCACGCGGCGAGGCCGGCCCGCCGGCTACCTCAGAGCAGGTTGACCTAAGCGAGCTGGCCGACACCGCCGTCGTTGCGCTCGCAGCCCGCTTCCCTGGCGTGACTGCCCGGCTGCGCGCGCCCGAAAGCGGGCCGCTCGTGAAGGCCGAGGCCGAGAGCCTGCGTATGCTGCTCGACAATCTGCTCGACAACGCCGCCCTCCACGGCCGTCCGGATGGCAATATCGAGGTGGCTATCGAATTAACCACAAACGGCGACGCGGTAATTCAAGTTAATGATGACGGGCCGGGCATCGCCGAGGATCAACGCGCCCGCGTACTCGAACGCTTCGTCCGTGGGGAAGGTGCGCGCGGCGCCGGCACCGGCCTTGGCCTGGCGATAGCTGCGGCGCAGGCAGCCCGCTACGGCGGCAGCCTCACTCTTGGCGCGTCGCCGCTTGGTGGGCTCCAGGTCCGCGTCGTGATCCCAGTAAGCGCCTCGCAGTAAGAGCAGAGAGTGGCGAGCCCCGCCACAAATTAAGACAAATTTGTCTTGTCAGAAAACTGCACGGTGCCGCGACTTGGTACATACTGATATTTGTAAAGGCTTCCATCGGGAAAGATAGTCGATCGTTGCCAGAGCAGCCAAAACTCCGGGGGGGGGTATGGATGAACGAGGAACTGGTTGGAGTAGTGAGCGGAATTGTCTCCGCTGTCGGTTCGACGGACGCTGTCCACCGCGCGGCGCTAGCCGCCGACAGCGTGATCCCTTGCCTCGCAGTCGTCTACGGCGCTGTTGAGCTCGGGAGCGGCGCTGTCAAGTTCATCTCCAACGCGCCAGAGATTATCTCGGACGAGCTCGCGGGCCGCCTTGCCGCGCGCGCCACGGATCACCCGCTGATCGAGTACTCACTCTCCGGCAACGGTAATTCGGCGAACGTGATTGCGATCTCCGACCTGATGAATCCCGACGACTTTGTCGCCTCCGAGTTCTACGCCGACTGTTACGGCGGAACCGGCATTCGCGACGAGCTGCGCGTGCCGATCCCGACCCTGATTGGCAACACTTCGGCGCTGGTTTTCTGTCGCGCCGAGCCAGGCTTTACCGCGAAAGAGCGCGAATATGCACTCATGATCGGCACCGTCGTCGCCGGCTGCGAGGCGCCAAGCCTTGAGATCGAAGCTCTCCGCGCCGGCCGCTTCACCGAGTCGCGCCTGCGCGAGCGTGGGCTCACGGTGCGCGAGGCTGAGATCTTCGCGCTGCTCGCCCAGGGGCTGCGCAGCCAGCGCGTCGCCTACCAACTTGGGATCAGCGTGCGCACGGTCGAGAAGCACACCCAGAGCGTCTACCGCCAGCTCGGCGTGACAAGCCGCTCCGAAGCGATGGCGCTGCTGATCAACGAATCGGTTGAGCTGCCTCTAACGAGCTAGGCAGGGCGGGACTGCCTGCCTCTAACCGGCGGCGTCAAGTGAGCCGAGGAAGTCGAGTAGCGCTGCGTTCACTTCGTCCGGGCGTTCCTGCTGCACCCAGTGGCCGGCGCCCTCGATGATCACTACCTCGCGCAGGTCGGTGACCGAGCCGGCCATCGCCTCGTGCGGCATGAAAGCGCGAACGGGGTCGCGGCTACCGGTCATGAAGAGCGCCGGTTGGTCGATCGTGCGGCCGTCAAACTGTTCGAGATAAGCCCAGCTGCGGTCCAGGTTGCGGTACCAGTTAAGGCCGCCGGTGAAGCCGGTGCGCGTGAACTCGTCAACGTAGAGCTGGAGGTCCTCCTCGCTCATCCACGGCGGCGTTGGCGGCTCGTCATGGCGCGCCGCCCACTCGGCGTTCCAGACCTCACGCGTTGCGAGCGTGCGGCGCACATCGGCGCTGAGCGCCGCGTCAGCCACGCCGGGCTCTTGAATCCAGACGATGTAGAAGTCTTCGCCGATGTGCTCCTCCATCAGCGAGATTGGTTCGGCGGGCGCGCGCGGCACGTAAGGAACACTGATCCCAACAACGGCGCTCACGAGCTGCGGGTGAAGAAGCGCGAACTTCCACGCCAAGTCGCTGCCCCAGTCGTGACCGACGACGACGGCCTGCTCAATCTCAAGCGCGCCGAGCAGCGCCGCCAGGTCGCCGGTTAGCGCTTCGATGTCGTAGGCCTCGACCGCCTCCGGCGCGCTGCTGCCACCGAAGCCGCGCAGGTCGGGGGCAATCGCGCGCCGCCCCGAATCGGCGATCGCCTGCATTTGATGGCGCCACGAGTACCAAAGCTCAGGGAAGCCGTGGAGCAAAAGCACGGGCTCGCCCTCGCCGCACTGGGCTACGTGCAGTTCGATCTCCTCGCCCACGGTGATTAGTTCGCGCGAGATGGGGGTCATCGGGGCAGCGTATCGATCGGTCTAACCAAGTAATAATGCGCAGATCAAGATCCGCGCTCAAATCGGAGTCCTTCTTCCCGCCTTCGCAGCCCTCCTTGCTGCCTTGCCTGCCGGCGCCCTTGCGTTGTCGCCGAAACTTTCGATCCGCGCCGCGGCGCTAACGCCCGCGTACTCACTCTCGATCAGCGACTACACGGTTCGCTGCGAGAGCGCAGTTGCGGTGACCGTCGATGCTCCGAGTGGCACGAAGGTTGGATTGGACGGCGCCGTTGCCCGGTCCGGCCGGTTTACGCGCGAGATTGCTCTGGCTCCAGGCCAAGCGTTTCAAATCCGCGTCACCGGTCGCAGGCGATACGAGGCCCAAACTGTTCGCTGCCTTCCCGATGATTTCCCACTCTGGAATGTCAGTCGCAGCAGGGCCGCTAAGCCGCAGGCGCAGTGGTACATCATCAGCCCCGACCTGAGGGCCGTTGCGGGTAACTCTCTCCCTGGCACCGGCGAGCCTTACGCCGCGGTCGTCAATGCTGACGGCGTTCCGGTTTGGTGGATGCGTGACGCGTCGGCGCCGCCAATGGATGCAAAGCTCGTCGGCAGAAATCGGATCGCTTGGTCTCTCTTTGGATACGACACCCCGATCAGGGTGCGGTCTTTCGGCGGCAGGGTTCTCAGCACGGCTCGGCCCGTCGATGCGATCGCCGATTTCCATGAGTTTCAGGTGACAGACGACGGCGGCTACCTGCTCGTCGGTAATCGCCTTCGCGACTGTCCCTCAACCCCCAGCGAGTGTG
This sequence comes from uncultured Solirubrobacterales bacterium, assembly GCA_903953065.1. Classification (GTDB taxonomy): domain Bacteria; phylum Actinomycetota; class Thermoleophilia; order Solirubrobacterales; family Solirubrobacteraceae; genus F1-60-MAGs163. The sequence goes on along the minus strand of CAJBIG010000223.1, from coordinate 931 downwards.
TTGACCTTTCGAGGTGGGGAGGGCCCGCCCAAGCGACAATCCTTGACAACGTGATTCAGAAGCTCGATCGCAGCGGCAAACTGCTTTGGGAATGGTCAACCAAAGGGCGCATCGCGGCTGCGGAAGGTGCGCGCTGGATTACAAACCCGAGCGCCCGCCCACGCGTATTTCCGGACGGCCGCACTGCCTATGACATCTTCCACATCAACGCCGTTGCCCAAGACAAAGGCGCCATCGTCTTCTCCGCCCGCCATCTCGACGCTGCTTACAAGATCAATCTGCGCAGCGGCGCAATCGCTTGGAAGCTCGGCGGTACTGCACGCAGCCAGAGCCTAAAAGTGGCTGGCAACCCCGAGGGCCTCAGTGGCGTTCATGATGTGCGCGTCCTCGATGACGGCACAATCACATTGCACGACAACGGCAGCTTTCTTACTCGCGGCCCGCGCGCCGTCCGATTTGAGGTTGGCGGCGGAGTTGCCAAGCTGATCGAGAGCGTGAGCGACGCGAGGGTCAAGTTCTCGCTCTGCTGCGGAAGTGCGCGGCGCATGCCCGGGGGAAACTGGGTGATCACTTCCGGCGCTGGTTCATCGACCGTCAGCGAGCTCACGCCCTCAGGTAGGCCGCTCCTCACGCTGACGATGCCAACGAATCTCTTCACCTACCGCGCCGATGCGATCGAACCTGGGCGCCTCAGCGCGGCAGCGCTGCGCACCGGCATGGACGCCCAAGCGCCGCGCTGAGCTAAACCGGATACGAGCGAACACGAAGTGGCGGCGCTGGTTCGTACTCTTCGACCGGGCGGGCGATCACCTGGTGGACCGAGAGGCGGCTGCGTTCGAAGCCGAGCGCGGCGCCGTAGTTGTGGAGGCGCCAGACGCGTTCGCGTTCGGGGCCGATCTCGGCGATCGCTGCTTCGCGGTCGCTGTCGTGG
>CAJBIG010000222.1 GCA_903953065.1 uncultured Solirubrobacterales bacterium | reverse complement strand
GACGTTGCCGGCCGCGTTGCGCACGCCGGCGATGTCGCGCAAAGAGCCGTTGAAGTTCTGCTCCGGGCGGTAACGAACGACGACTTGGCCGTCCTCTTCAAGCTGATTGAGTGTCGCCTCGTCGGCGTAGTAGCGGCCCGAACCGTGCTTGGCGGGAATACTGAGCAGCTCGTCTGGCGGGCAGGCCGAAGTGAATTTCGTGTCGCCTTCGACGACCTCGAGCTCGACCTGGCGGAAGGTGAAGCGACGGTTGGCGTTCGGCAGCAGCGCACCTGGCAGCAGCCCCGCCTCGCAGAGAACCTGGAAGCCGTTGCAGATACCGAGCACGAGACCGCCGTCGCCGGCGAACTCGATTACCGATTCCATAACCGGCGAGAAGCGCGCGATCGCTCCGGCGCGCAGGTAGTCGCCGTAAGAGAAGCCGCCTGGAACGATTACAGCGTCAACGTCCTGGAGGTCGCGATCGCCGTGCCAGAGCAGCGCCGTTTCGCCGACCAGCGATGCGGCGAGCTGGGCGTCAACCTCGTCGCAGCTTCCGGGGAAGCGGAGGATCCCTGTCTTCACGCGGCGGGAGCGTCGTCGAGCAGTTCGATCTCAAAATCTTCGATCAGCGGGTTTGCCAGCAGCTGCGAGGAGATCGCATCAAGCTCGGCTGGGTTCTCAATCTCCAGTTCGACGAGACGGCCGATCCGCACGTCACTGACGCCTTTGAAGCCGAGCGCGGGAAGCGCCCGCTCAACGGCGACGCCCTGAGGGTCAAGGATCCCCTGCTTTGGCCTTACGAGAACCCGCGCGCGCATTAGATGCTGCCTCCGGTTCGTTCCAACCAAGCCGAGAGCGGCTCACCGGTAATTAGTTCGTAAGCCTCGGCGTAGCGAGCCGTCGTTCCTACGACAACATCCTCGGGCAGCGCCGGCGCCGGTTCGCTTTTGTCCCAGCCGCTGGCGGTAGCCCAGTCGCGCACGAACTGCTTGTCGAAGCTCGGCTGACCGCGGCCAACCTCGTAGCCCTCAAGCGGCCAGTATCGCGACGAGTCGGGCGTCAGAACCTCGTCGCCGACCGTCAGCTGACCCGCGGAATCGAGGCCGAACTCGAACTTTGTGTCGGCGAGGATCACGCCGCGGCCACGCGCGTATTCGGCTGCGAAGCGGTAAAGCTCGATTGCGGCGTCGCGGACGCGCTCGGTTAGCTCGGTGTCACCTACAAGCTCGGCGGCCTGCTCGAAATTGATCGCCTCGTCGTGACCAACCTCGGCCTTTGTCGAAGGCGTGAAAAGCGGCTCGGGAAGCTGCTGGGACTCTTCCAGCCCCTCAGGCAACTCGATTCCTGAAACGCGTCCACTGCTTTGGTAATCGCTCCAACCGGAGCCGGTGATGTAACCGCGAACGATGCACTCGATCGGCAGCATCTTGAGCCGTTTTGCGACCATCGCGCGGCCGCGGACCTCGTCCGGCACGCCTTCGGTTACAGAGATCAGATGGTTTGGAACGATCGCGGTCGTACGCTCAAACCAGAAGTCGGATAGGCCAGTCAGGACGGCTCCCTTGCCGGGGATCGGCGTCGGGTGAATCACGTCGTAAGTTGAAATCCTGTCCGAGGCAACGATCAAGAGATCGTCGCCAAGTTCGTAAACCTCACGGACCTTTCCGCTCGAAAGTAGGGGCAAATCAGGGAGCGTTGACATGACCGCGATGCTATTAGGCGGGCAGGCGGAAAAGCCCCACGAAATGCGCTATTTGCGGGCTCTTCCGAAGACCGAATAAGCCGCCTTCGCCGCCTTCGCCGCGGCGGGTGCCGGCTTACTTGATTCCGGCAGGGGGAGTGTCGCGGTACATCTGTTCCAGCCCAGCGATCAGAACCTTCTTGTCGGCGTCGGAGAGCTTTGCGCTGGAATGCATCAGCGTGTATTGCCAGCCGGGCATCTCACCGCTGTTGATCTGCTCAGCGAGTTCATCTAGCGGCGGCT
>CAJBIG010000221.1 GCA_903953065.1 uncultured Solirubrobacterales bacterium | reverse complement strand
TCGAGCGAGCAGCTGCTCTGCAGTTTCTGCGGCAAGTCGCAGCGGCAGGTCAAGAAGCTGATCGCCGGCCCCGGTGTCTACATCTGCGACGAATGCATCGATCTTTGTAACGAAATCATCGATGAAGAGCTCGCTGTTCCATCGTCGTTTGACGTCGAGAACCTCCCTCGCCCGAAGGAGATTTACGACTTCCTTGACGAGTACGTGATCGGCCAAGAGGAGGCCAAGCGGACGCTCTCGGTAGCCGTTTACAACCACTACAAGCGGATCCAGATGTCGCAAGGCGACGACAACGAGATCGAGCTCCAGAAGTCAAACATTCTGCTGCTCGGCCCAACCGGCTGCGGCAAGACGCTGCTGGCTCAGACGCTCGCCAAGCTGCTCAACGTTCCCTTTGCGATCGCTGACGCGACGGCGCTGACTGAGGCAGGTTACGTCGGTGAAGACGTCGAGAACATTCTGCTGAAGCTGATTCAGGCCGCCGACTACGACGTCAAGAAGGCCGAGACCGGAATCATCTATATCGACGAGGTCGACAAGGTTGCACGCAAGTCGGAGAGCCCTTCGATTACTCGCGACGTCTCCGGCGAAGGCGTGCAGCAGGCGCTGCTGAAGATCCTCGAGGGAACGACCGCGAGCGTGCCGCCACAGGGTGGCCGCAAGCACCCACACCAGGAGTTCCTCACGATTGACACGACCAACATCCTCTTCATCTGTGGCGGCGCCTTCGCCAATCTCGATCAAGTGATCGAGAAGCGTGTTGGCCGCAAGGGCATCGGTTTCGGAGCTGCGATCTCGGCCCGCAGCGAGCATGACCCAGGCAAGATCTTTGCCCAGTGCCTTCCGGAGGATCTCGTCAACTACGGCCTGATTCCTGAATTTATCGGGCGCCTCCCGGTCACCAGCGCCGTTCACCAGCTCACGCGCGCCGATCTGATCTCGATCCTGACCGAGCCGCGCAATGCGCTCACAAAGCAGTTCCAAACCTTCTTCGCCTTCGACGGGATCGAGCTGGTCTTTGCCGACGACGCGCTCGACTCCGTGGCCGACAAGGCGCTGGAGCGGGAGACCGGGGCTCGCGGGCTGCGCTCGATCATCGAAGAGGTTCTGCTCGAGGTTCAGTTTGAGCTGCCGTCCCGTGGAGACGTGAAGAAGTGCGTCGTCACGCGTGAATCGGTTGAGAGCGGGTTCCCGCCGACGCTTGTGACTGAATTGCAAGCGGGCGGCCTTGACGAACAGCTGCCCGAGGCGAGCTAAAGCGATGAAGCCGAATCTCAAGACAATCCCGTGGATGGCAGCGATGCAGGCGACGATGGTCGTCACAGACCACTGGCGTCGGCTCGACCCGAAAGACCGTTCGAAGGCGCTGAAGACGCTCGCCGATTCACGAGGCCTTCCGAACCGGATGACGGCGGCGCAGCGCGAGCACCTGATCGAGGTTGCCCGCAAGATCGATCACCGCGGTTTGATGGCCGACCTCGCTCCGATCCCCGTTCCGGGGCTACGCGGCGGACGCAAGAAGCGCTGAGTAATCGCTTTACGGCTCGCTCGTCGTAGACTCAGCCGCCGTGCCTGACTTCGCTGAGAAAACACGTTTCGAGCCGGCTGAGGCCGAGCCGCTGATGATGCAGCGCTGGCTCGACTCCGGTCTCTTCCACGGCGACGCCGAGGGAGGCGACTCTGAGAACTACTCGATCGCGATTCCTCCGCCGAACGTGACCGGCGCCCTTCACATGGGTCATGCGCTCAACGGTTCAATCCAGGACGCGCTGATTCGGTACCACCGCATGCGCGGTCAGAACACGGAGTGGATACTCGGCACCGACCACGCCGGAATCGCGACACAGACGCAAGTTGAAAAGAAGCTGATCGAGGAAGGAAGCTCACGCGAAGAGCTCGGGCGCGAGGCGTTCGTAGCGCGCGTTTGGGAGTGGCGAGATCAGTTCGGCGGAACGATCATCGAGCAGTTCGGCCGGCTTGGCGCATCGTGCGACTACGAGCGAGAGCGCTTCACGCTCGACGATGGTTACGAGCGCGCTGTGCGCCAAGTCTTCTGCGACCTCTATGCCGACGGGGCGATCTACCGCGACCAGTACCTCGTCAACTGGGATCCAGGCAGCCAATCAGCGATCTCGGATCTTGAGGTGGAGGAGCGCGAAGTGACCGACACGCTCTTTGAGATCGCCTACCCGCTCGCAGACGGCAGCGGCGAAGTTGTAGTTGCGACGGTGCGACCGGAGACGATGCTCGGCGACAGCGCCGTCGCCGTCAATCCCTCCGACGAGCGGTTCAAACACCTGATCGGCCAGCGCGTAAAGCTGCCGTTGACGGGTCGCGAACTTGAGATCATCGGCGACGACTACGTCAAAACCGACTTCGGCACAGGCGCTCTGAAGATCACCCCAGCGCACGACCCGAACGACTTTGAGATTGGCCGCCGCCACGGCCTTGACGAGATCATCGTGATCGGCGAAGACGGCGCGATGACGGAGTTGGCCGGAGCGTTTTGCGGGATGAAAGCGGCCGAGGCACAGGTGGCCGTGGTCGCAGCGCTGCGCGAGCAAGGGCTGCTGCGCGGCGAAGAGGCCTACGTCCACGCCGTGCCGTTTTCCCATCGTTCAGGCGAGCGGATTGAGCCGCTGATCTCGCTGCAGTGGTTCATGAAGATGGATCAGCTGGCACCTCCCGCGATCGAGGCCGTCAAGGATGGGCGCGTAAATATCCACCCTCCGAGCCAATCGAAGCGCTACACCGATTGGCTCGAAGAGATTCGCCCTTGGTGCATCTCGCGTCAGCTCTGGTGGGGCCATCGGCTGCCGGTCTGGTATCGCGGTGATGAGACCTACGTTGGGATGGAAGCGCCCGAGGGCGACGGTTGGGTCCGCGAAGAGGACGTGCTCGATACGTGGTTCAGCTCGGCGCTGTGGCCGTTTGCAACGCTCGGCTGGCCCGATGAAACACCTGAATTCAAAGCGTTCTACCCGACCGATGTGCTTTCAACAGCGCGCGACATCCTCTTCCTGTGGGTCGCCCGAATGGTGATGATGGGACTGCGATTCACCGGCGAAGTTCCATTCAGTGATGTTTACGTCCACTCGGTCATTCAGGCCCCTGACGGGCGACGGATGAGCAAGTCGCTCGGCACCGGGATCGACCCGATCACCGAGATCGACGAGCATGGCGCCGACGCCGTCCGCTTCGGCTTGCTGGCGATGTCCTCGACGCAGGACGTGCGCTACTCACGCGAGCGCGTAGAGCAGGGGCAGGCACTCGCAAACAAGCTCTTCAACGCCTCGCGCTTCGTGCTCCTGAACGTTGGCGATGACGTCGGGCTGGTGCCGCCGGTTGGCGAAGACGCGCCGGTAGAGGACCGCTGGATCGTGTCGCGCCTGCAGCAGGTGGTCGGTGAAACGAGCGAGCAGATCGAACAGTTCGAATTCTCGAAAGCCGCGTTCGGCCTCTACGACTTTGTTTACGGAGAGCTCTGTGACTGGTACCTCGAACTGATCAAAGGGCGCGAATTCGACGCCGGGCTTTCGGCGACCGTCTGCTACGTGTTGCGCTCGACGCTGGCGCTTGCGCACCCATTCATCCCCTTCGTTACGGAGCAACTCTGGGAATCGGTCCCCGGCGCGGAAGGGCTGCTGATCGGGGCACCGTACCCGGTTGCAGACGACGCGTTGATCGATTCCGATGCCGAGCAGCGCGTAAGCGACCTGATCGGCGCTGTCACTGCGATCCGCTCTTGGCGCAGCGGCGCCAACGTGAAGCCCGGCGCCAAGCTTGGAGCGAAGATCGAGTCGGAGGCTCTTGAAGCCGATTCCGCCCTGATCGCGCGCCTCGCGCGGCTTGACTTGGCCTCGTTCGACGGCGATGTGACCGACAGCATCGCCGTTCCCGGGGGGACGGTTGAGATCAGCGCCGGCGACGCAATCGACGTCGAGGCTCAGAAGCGCGAGCGCGCTCAGCGGCGTGCCGGGATCGAGGGAGAGATTGAGCGCGCCGAGAGCAAGCTTTCGAATCAGGCCTTTGTCGCCAAAGCGCCGGCCGAGCTCGTCGCCGGTGAGCAGGAAAAGCTCGATCGACTGCGCGGAGAGCTCGCTGCGCTCGGCGATTGAGCCGAGAGGAAGATGGAAGTTCAGCCAGGGAACGGGACGCAGTGGACTGAGCCAGATGCCGAGCGATGGCTGCTTTCGCTCGAGAATTTCGGCATCGAACTTGGCCTCGGCCGGATTGAGAGACTGCTCGGATCGCTCGGCTCCCCTCAGAATCTGCCTGGGTTGATCCACGTCGTCGGCTCGAACGGCAAGTCGTCGGTTACGAGGATGATCGCCGCGATCCTGCACGAGCACGGCTTGAGCGTCGGCGCCTACCTGTCGCCGCACTTCGTCTCATTTGCCGAGCGGATCTTGATCGATGGCTCGCAGACAAGCGCAGCGGAATTTTCGAAGGCGGCCGAGAGCGTAAATGCGGCCATTTCACTGCTCGAAAAGGCTGAGCCGACGCTCGGCCCGGTGACGCAGTTTGAAGCGCTGACTGCGATCGCCTTCCTCGAGCTGAAACGAGCAAAGGTGCAGAGTGCTGTGATCGAAGCCGGGCTGGGAGGGCGCCTCGACGCGACCAACGTGATCGACTCGGCAGTTCAGGTATGCACGGGCATCTCGCTCGAGCACACGGCGCTGCTGGGGGAGACGACCCCGGAGATCGCCCGCGAGAAGCTCGCTGTTGTGAGGCCGGGCAGCACTCTCGTGATTCCTGCGGATTTTGACCCAGATGCGCTCTCGGTTGCTGTCGATCGCTGCGCTGAGCAGGGAGCACGACTCGTCGTCGCCGGCCGCGACGCGCCTGCCCAGCTAGCGGTTGGTGGCCAATTCCAGCGATCGAACTTCGCTCTCGCAGCCGCCGCGACGCACGCCTTGCTTGGATCGCTCGACGGCTCAGCGGTCGAACGGGCAGCAGCAAGTTTGGTGATTCCGGGGCGGTTCGAGCTTGTCGACAGCCGGCCAACGACGATCCTCGATGGGGCCCACAACGGTGCCGGCGGCGAGGCATTAGCTCGCTCGCTGCAGGCTGAGGCGCACGGTGGAGCGACAGTTGGTTGCCTTTCCGTCCTAGACGACAAGGACGCTGAAGCGATGCTGACTGCCCTTGGGTCGTGCTCCGACGAGCTGATCTTCACGCGCGCGAGCCACCCGCGGGCGATTGATCCGGCGGCGCTTGCAGCGCTCAACGAGCGGCTCGGTGGCCCACCGGGCCGAATCGTCGAGGCGCCGCATGACGCGCTCGCCAAGGCGCGCGCAGCGGCTGGGGCAGAGGGTCTCGCCTTTGCGGCCGGCTCGCTTTACCTGATCGCGGACCTGAAACGTGGCCCGAGGGCAGCGGGGGGTTCGACGCTGTGAACGAGAACGGCCCATCAGTGATCGTCATGGTCGTCACCGTTGCCGTTCTCGTGTCGGCGGTAATTCTCGTCTTCTTCGGCGTCGGATACCTGCTCGGCAAAGTTCTTCTGTAGCTCGCCGCTGAGCGCATCGCTGCCCTGCCCCAAGTTGGCAGGCATTCGCTGGCCGACGGCGAACAGTGCTCTACGATCTGACTGCCACGATGACTTTTACACTCGCAATATTCGGCCTTGACGGCCTCTTCAACATGATTGCCCAGCTGATTGTGCTCGCCGCGATCGTGATCTGGCTGGCGCTCGTCTGGTACACGTTCGCCGACGCTCGGAGGCGGCTCGAGGACAAGATGCTGATCCGCTCGGCAACGGCGGCAGCGCTGATCTTTCCGATCGTTGGCACCGTCGTCTACGTGATCGTCCGTCCTCCTGAATACATCGAAGATCGAATCGAACGCGAGCTTGAGATGGAAGCGGCCGCCGCTCGCCTCGCCTCAACCGATTACCAAGCTTGCCCTCACTGCGAAGAGATTGTTGGCGGACAGTTCCTCCGCTGCCCCCACTGCATGCGCAAGCTGCGCGACGCCTGCGTTGGTTGTGGGAAGCCGCTCGACCCGGATTGGTTGCTCTGCCCTTACTGCGAATCAGAGATCGAGGGCGTAACGCCAGCTCGCAAGCCGCGACTGGGTCGCAGTCGCGACGTCGACGATGAACCGGTTTCGTACGAAGAGGAATACGTCGAGGACGAGGTCGCAGAGTTTGAAGAGTTCGATCTCGATACCGTCACGGAAGAATCCGCAGCGCCGGTCGTGGCTGAAGAGCCCGACGAGACGCGCTAAACAACCGAAAGCAGAGAGCCTTATGGAACGGACACTGATCCTCGTAAAACCAGACGCGTTCGCCCGCAACCTCAGCGGCGAGATCATCGCCCGCTTCGAGCGCAAGGGGTTGCAGCTTGCCGCGATGAAGATGATGACGGCCAGTCGCGAACTCGCTGAAGCGCACTACGCCGAGCATGCCGAGCGCCCCTTCTTCGGTGAGCTCGTTGACTTCATCACCAGCGGCCCGCTGGTGGCAATGATCCTCGAAGGCGATCACGCCGTCACCGCGGCGCGCCAAGTAATCGGAGCAACCGATCCGATTGAGGCGACGATGGGCTCGATCCGTGCCGACTACGCGCTCGAAGTGGGTCGCAACATGGTTCACGGCTCCGACTCTGACGAGTCGGCCGCGCGTGAAGCTTCGCTCTTCTTCCCTGAGCTTGGCTGAAAATCAGACGCCACTGAGTTGGGATCCGGCTTGGCGGCTGGTCTTGGCTTCTGCGTCGCCGCAACGGAGCGAAATCCTAAGTGAGCTCGGGATTCTGTTTGAAGTGCGCCCGACGGCGGTAGAGGAGCGTGAGAGCGGCGACCCAGTCGAAGTCGCGCTGGCAAACGCAGTCGCCAAGGGCGAGGCCGGGAGTCAGTCGCTCAGCAACAGCGAGCGTTCCGAGTGCGTCGTGCTGGCCGCCGACACGGTTGTCGCGCTGAGCGGAAAGATCTACGGCAAGCCGGCCGACGCAGCTCAGGCACGCCAGTATCTGACTGAACTCGCTAGCGGCGCGCACGAGGTGATCGGCGGGATTGCGCTCATTGACGTTGATGGCGTGCTGCGCACCGCTGTCGCGCGAACCGAAGTTGAATTCAAGCCGCTGAGCAGCGAACAGATCGAGGCGCAGGTAGCCCTGGGCGAGTGGCAGGACCGCGCTGGCGGCTACGCGATTCAGCTTTCCGGCGACCAGATGGTGGCGCGGATCGGCGAGGATCGATTGAACGTTGTCGGTCTCTCAACGACCGCATTGGGCGGCCTTGTGCAAGGTCTGTTGCCCACTGGAAGCAGCGCCCCCAATCGCTACACTGATTGAACACGCAGACCGTCGGTTATTCCCTTAAGGAATTGCCTTCCGCCCGCGTTTTTCTGTCCATGGGCGTCCTTAGCTACTTGACTGGAATGGGCGGCCGCGACATGGCCGTCGATCTTGGCACGGCCAATACGCTCGTTTACGTCCGCGGCAGGGGCATTGTTCTGTCCGAACCGAGCGTTGTCGCGATCGATGCGCGCAGCGGCGAAGTTCACGCCGTTGGCGTCGAAGCGAAGCGAATGCTTGGTCGCACGCCCGGCACGATCCAGGCTATCCGGCCGCTGAAAGACGGAGTTATCGCCGACTTCGACGTGACCGAAGCGATGCTGCGCCACTTCATTCAGAAGGTCCACCAAGGGCGCTGGGCCCACCCGCGCGTGGTTGTCTGCGTGCCGTCGGGTGTGACCGGCGTTGAAAAGCGAGCCGTCGAAGAGGCCTGCCTCTCAGCCGGCGCCCGCCAGGCCTACCTCATCGAGGAGCCGATGGCTGCCGCGATCGGTTCCGGCCTACCTATCGGTGAGCCAACCGGTTCGATGATCGTTGACATTGGCGGCGGCACCAGCGAGGTGGCCGTTATCTCGCTCGGAGGAATTGTCGTCTCGCGCTCAATTAGAATTGGTGGCGATGAACTCGACGAGGCGATCATCAACTACGCAAAGCGCGAGTACAAGCTCTTGATCGGCCAGCAGACTGCCGAGGAGTTGAAGCTTGAGATTGGCTCCGCCTTCCCGATGGCCGAGGAGTTTCAGGCCGAGATTCGTGGCCGCGACCTCGTCAGCGGGCTGCCGAAAACGATCGCGCTAAGCAGCGAAGAGGTTCGCGGCGCTATCGAGGAGCCGTTGGCGCAGATCGTTGCCGCGATCAAGGAGACGCTCGACAGCACGCCGCCGGAGCTTTCCTCCGACATCATGGATCGCGGAATCATGCTGGCCGGCGGCGGCGCGCTTTTGCGCGGGCTGGATGAGCGCCTGCGTAGCGAAACTCACATGCCTGCCCATCTTGCAGAATCACCTTTGACCTGTGTCGCTGTGGGCTCAGGTCGCTCGCTCGAAGAATTTGAAGCGATTCACAAAACCAACCGCTCAGCAAGGAAGCGTCGCAGGCGCTAAGCGCCGAAGTTAAGACGAACGCGATGCCTTGCCTAACCATCATTTTGAGATGTACGACCGGACTATTCGTCGGCGGCGGCTAACCCTAGCGGCGCTACTGGCGTGCTCGCTGCTGCTGCTGACCGTCTTCTTCGGCGAGTCAAATGGCGGTGCGCTTCACAACGTCCAGCGCGGCGTATTTAGCGTCTTCGCGCCGATTCAGGAAGGCGCCTCGACGGTGCTTAAACCGGCACGCGATCTGTTCGGATGGTTCGGCGACACAATCGACGCCAAGGACCGCCTGAGCGAACTGGAAAGCTCCAACGAGAAGCTCCGCGCCCGCGCTATCGCCGGAAGTGAGGCGTTGCGCGTCAACGCTCAGCTTCAAGGCTTGCTGAATCTCGACAATGCCGGCGGTTTGGCGGCGGCGAAGCCGGTCACGGCACGCGTAATCGGCCGCTCCCCGACAGTTTGGTATCGAACCGTCACGATCAATCAGGGCAGCAACGACGGCATCAAGACCGGTAACCCGGTGATCAGCAGCGACGGCCTGGTTGGACAGATATCAACGGTCAGCGGGCAGGCTTCGATTGTCACGCTGATCAGTGACGGAGAGCTGGCTGTGCCAGCGCGCGTAAGCGCTGGAGGCGCCCAAGGGGTTGCTCAAACGGGGGCCGGCGGCGCTGGCGATCTTCGCCTCAAGTTCATTGCGCGGCGCTACCGCGTTGAACCAGGCGCTGCGGTCGTAACGGCTGGGACGCTCTCAACAACGCCGGGCCTTGAATCGCTCTATCCGCCAGGAATCCCAATCGGAGCGGTCACGAAGGTGATCGATCCAGGAACCGACGCGCAGAAGATTTACCTGCGCCCATACGCCGATCTGCAGAAGCTGGAAATCGTCCAAGTCTTAACGGCGCCGATCAACGGGAACCGCCGATGAGCCTCAACTACCGAAGCCTTGGCTGGCGCCTGGTCTTGATCTGCATTGTGACTGTTGTCTTTCAGGTTGCTGCGGTTTCGCAGATCCGCATTCTCGGCGTCAACGCCGACCTCGTGCCGCTGGTGGCAGCATCCGTCGGACTGATCGTCGGGTCGCTGCCCGGCGCAATCTTCGGCTTCGCGATCGGCATGCTGCTCGACTTCGCGCTTGTTGAGACGGTTGGAGTCGCCTCGCTAATCCTGCTCGCGATCGGCTACGCGGCAGGCCGGCTGCGCGAGCTGCGTGACCCGCAGGGAGCAATTGTTCCGCTGCTCGTAGGCGCGGCGGCGACCGCCGCGGCGCAGATCGGCTTCTCGCTGCTGACCTTCCTGCTCGGGCAGACAGTGCCGCTCGGTTGGTCGCTGCTGTGGGAGCTGCTTGGAACGGTCGCCCTCAACGCCGTGATCGCGATCCCGGTTTACCTTGTGATTCGCCGCTCCCTGCTTGCCGCGCTTCCCGAAGACCCGCGTCGGCGTCGCCGCCGCGCCTACACAACAGGCGGTCTCTCGCCACTCTCGCGATCATGATCGATCCGCTCGACAAGCCACCACTTCGGAGCATCGGCGAATCACCGCTGACGCCGCAGCTCGCGATGCGCGTCGCCGTGCTCGGTGGGATTGCGCTCGTGCTGTTCTCAATCATCTTCTTCAAGCTCTGGTTCCTTCAGGTGTTGACCGGCGATCAAGCGGTGCGGGAAGCGGCCGACAACCGCGTCAGAACGGTCGCCGTCGCGGCGCCACGGGGCGCGGTCCTCGACCGCAATGGCAAGACACTGGTTGAGAATCGGCCAGCCTCGGTATTGCAGCTCGACCCGGCACAGCTGCCGGCTGAAACTCGCGCCGCTGCTGCCACGTGGGGGCAGGAGATGACCACCTGGGCGCGCAAGCCGCGAGGGCAGAGGGGTCCAAGGCCGAAGATCCCCGCGGCCGCAAACGCAGCGCTCGAGCAGCGCTACGCCAAGCTGGCAGCGGCACTCGGGATCTCAACAAAGACGATTAACGAGCGTGTGATTCAGCAGCTGGCTCAGCTCCCTTACGCCAACGTTCGTGTTCAAGTCGACGTCCCCACAGGGGTCCGCAACTACCTGCTCGAGCGCCCCGGCCAATTCCCTGGCGTCAGCGTCGATCAGATTTATGTGCGCCGCTACCCCGGTGGCATTGGCGCAGCACAGTTGCTCGGCGCGGTTGGCCAGGTCAGCCCCGAACAGCTAAAAGCTGATTCGTTCCGGGGCGTGATCTCCGGTGCAATCGTCGGTCAAGAGGGGCTTGAGCGTTCCTACGACCGTTATCTGCGCGGCGCCGATGGCACGAAGAGCATCACGATCGACGCAGCCGGGAAGCTCAAGGGCCAGCGGATATCACGCGAGTCCCGGGCCGGGAACAGTGTTCGCACCACGCTCGATTCGAAGCTGCAGCGCAGCGGCGAAGCTGCGCTGGCGTCGGCGCTGAGCGGCAGCGGCACCGCAGGTGCATTCGTCGCGCTCGATCCGCGCAACGGCCGCGTTCTTGCGCTCGGCTCGGCGCCGACTTACGACCCGAGCGTGCGCGCCAAACCGATCGCCACGCAAGCCGAATACGAACGACTCTTTGGCGAAGCGGCCGGCGCACCCCTCTTCAATCGGGCGATCAGCGGCGGCTATCCAACCGGTTCTATCTTCAAACCGATAACGGCGCTCGCTGCGCTCGACGCTGGCGTGATCACGACCGACGAGAGCGTCAACGACCCCGGGGTCTTGACCGTCGGTTCGCAGAAGTTCTACAACGCCGGAAAACAAGCCTACGGGCCGGTAGATCTCGCTCGCGCGCTGCAGGTCTCGTCTGACGTCTACTTCTACACGCTCGGCCGCGACGCCAATCCGATGAAGGGTCAAATAATCCAAAGCTGGGCCCGCAAACTGGGCCTCGACAAGGCAACCGGGATCGACCTGCCAGGCGAGCTGGCGGGAACGATTCCTGATCGCCAATGGCGAGCGCAGCAGAACGCCAAGGAGATCGCATGGGAGAAGAAGAGCGGCAAGAAGTGCCCGCCGGACTGCCTCTATTCGGATAAGAGGCCTTGGTCGGTCGGCGACAACATTCAGCTCTCCGTTGGGCAGGGCGACGTCCAGGCCTCGCCGCTTCAGATGGCCGTTGCGTACTCGGCAATTGCCAACGGTGGCACCGTCGTGCGTCCGCACCTTGGGATGACGATCGAGAGCGAAACTGGGCGGCAGCTGGAGCGGATCTCCTCGCCGCCTCTTCGCCGCGTTGTGATCGACCCCAGCTACCAGAAGTCGATCCTTGACGGCCTTCACCAGTCAACCCTCGGCGATGGCACCTCGGCCGATGTATTCAGGGGCTGGAACCAATCCAAATTTCCCGTTTATGGAAAGACCGGCACTGCGGAGCGGCCGCCGCGTCCCGACCAGTCTTGGTACGCCGCATATGTTCCGAGCGCAACGAAGCCAATCGTGATTGTTGCCACAGTTGAGGACGGGGGCTTTGGCGCGGAAGCGGCAGCGCCAGCCGTCTGCGAAATGCTCGCGACATGGTTTTCTCAGCCGGACAGGTGCTCGGCCGGAACGTCGAGGACACGATGAGCGCGACGACCGTCATCCAGCGCAGTGGTGAAGACGCAAAGGCCGAAAAGGCGCTCAGCTTGCAGCTGCCTTTTGACCTTGTTCTGGTGCTGGCGACGCTCGGCCTTGCGGCCTGCTCGCTGCTCACGATTGCCTCGGCGACCGCCAACGACATCCCCGGCAACCCCGATTATTATCTAACCCGGCAGATGATCTATTTCGTAGTTGGGGCGCTGCTGGCAGTCGTACTTTGGCGCAGCGACTACTCGCGGCTGCGGGAGCTCAAGTACTTCCTTTACGGCCTGTTGATCCTCTCGATCCTGACCGTTATCGCCTTCGGTTCCGTTGCGCGAGGTTCGCGCAGGGCCGTTGACCTACCACTCTTCTCGTTCCAGGCCTCCGAGCTGGGAAAGGTTTTGTTGATCGTGTCGCTTTCAGCGTTCGCGATCGACATGACGCGCCGCATGGCGGACGGTCGAACGACCGTCCGCCTGATGCTGATCGGGTTTGCGCCCGCAGCTCTCGTGATGCTTCAACCTGACCTTGGCTCGGCCCTGGTTTTTGTCGCCGTAACTTTGGCGATCCTATTCATCGCAGGCGTTCCGTGGCAGCACTTCGCGGCGTTTGGCGCTCTCGCCGTAGTGGCGACCGCGCTCTCGTTGGCTGTGCTGCCGAGCGTCGGCATTAACGCATTACACGACTATCAAAAGGATCGCCTGACGGCGTTCCTGCACCCGTCCGAGACATCGGGCAAAGAGGGCTACCAGCAGAACCAGTCGCGCATCGCGATCGGGTCCGGAGAAAAGACCGGGCGCGGCAGCCGCGCGACTCAGACTCAGTACAACTTCCTCCCCGAACACCACACCGACTTTATTTTCGCCGTAGTTGGCGAACGGTGGGGGTTCGCGGGGGCGGCATTCGTCCTTTCGCTTTATGCGCTGCTGATTTGGCGCGCGCTGCGAATACTGACGATGGCAAAAAACCTCTACGGCGCCTTATTGGCCGGCGGCATCGTCGTAATGATGATGTTTCAGGTTTTCGTCAACGTCGGAATGACCGTCGGCGTAATGCCGATTACGGGAATTCCGTTGCCGCTGATGAGTTACGGGGGCTCGTCGCTGATTGCGACGATGCTGGCCGTCGGTCTGCTGCAGTCGATCTACGCTCAAGGCCGCAGGGCCGCGATGTCGCAGGGACGGGTGCTCCAATTCCAATGAAAAGAGCAACCCAATGAAGAAGCAAGTGCTAGTCAGCGTCGATCCGTGGGAAACCCGCGTCGCGCTACTCGAACAGGCAGGAACCCCAGCCAAGGAGCGCGACGAGCGCCCCTCGGAGAAGGCAAACCCCTCGGCCGGCTACCGCGTCGCCGAGCTTTACATCGAGCGGCGAGGCAATCGCTCGATCGTCGGAAACGTTTACAAGGGCAAGGTCGACAATGTGATCGACGGCCTCGAAGCGGCCTTCATCGACATCGGGCTTGAGAAGAACGCCTTCCTCCACATTGACGAGATCGTGCTGCCGGGCGTTGAGACGCCGCGCCGCGGTCGCGGTGAAGAGGGCGGAAAGAAGATCAGTTCGCTGCTGAAGAAGGGGCAAGAGGTCGTCGTCCAGGTAGTAAAGGACCCGCTCAAGACGAAGGGCGCCCGCTGCACGATGGAGCTGGCAATCGCCGGTCGTTACATGGTCTATACCCCCAGTGGCGAGGGCGTTGGAATTTCGAAGCGCCTTGAAGACAAGGAGCGGGCTCGGTTGCGCCGCGCGCTGAAGGATCTCGACCTGAAGAGCGGTGGCGCGATCCTGCGGACCGCCGCTCACGGCGCAAAGAAGGAAGATTTCGAGCGCGAGCTGCCTTACCTCTTCAAGTTGCACGAGGTTCTGGTTGAGCGCGCAGACGGCCAATCGGCGCCATCTCTCGTCTTTCAGGAGGCAGACCTTTCGGTCCGCGTTGTGCGCGACATCTTCAGCGTCGACTTCGAAAGAGCGATCGTCGATGACGAAGGGCAGTACAACCGACTGCGCTCATTCTTCGAGCGGACCGCTCCAGAGCTCGTTGAGCGCGTTGAGCTGTGGCAGGAGTCGACGCCTCTCTTTGAGCAGGCAGGCGTCGAGGAGGTAATCGAAGGCGTCACCTCGCGCCGCGTCGATCTTCCCAGCGGCGGCTATCTGATGGTCGATTACGGCGAAGCGCTGACCGTCTTTGACGTCAACACCGGCTCCTACGTCGGGCGCGGGCGCCAGGCACGGCTTGAGGACACGATTACGAAAACAAACCTCGAGGCGGCCGACGAGATCGTCCGCCAGCTGCGACTGCGTGATGTCGGGGGGATCATCGTCATCGACTTCATCGACATGACAAAATCGAAGAACCGCGACGAAGTGATGAAGACGCTGCGCAAGGCCCTCAACGAGGACCGCACGAAGACCTTCACCGCCGAGATCTCAAAGCTCGGTCTGGTCGAGATGACGCGTCAGAACGTGACCGAGGGCGTGCGCGAGATCATTTCGCGCACCTGCCCAACCTGCAACGGTGACGCTGTTGTCCTCAGCGAGGAGACGATGGCCATCGAGTTCGACCGCCAGTTGCGCGAGATCGCCGCACGCTCACCTCGTGCCAGCGAAGCGTTCCTAATCCAAATGAATCCGAAGGTCAGCGCCGAGTTCACCGGCGCGGGCGCACGGATGCTGCGCGAGCTGGAAGAGGCCACCGGTAAGTTGTTCCACTTCGAAGGCACAGATAGCCTTCCGCTCGCACACTTCGAGGTGACGATGGAAGGCGGAGCAGCGGCTGTGCGCGAGCGCGCAGTGCCCTACGCAGCCGGCGATGAGGTTCTCGTGAAGCTTGTCGAGCCGCACATGTACAACGTCGACGATGCTGTCGCAAAGATCGACGGCTACATCGTTTCAGTCGCCGGCGGAGGAAAGTATCTGGGCGAAGAGCGAATGGTCAAGATCGATGAGGCCGGCCGAAATTCGGCGTCAGCGACGTTGCTGGACGCGGAAAACGGCAAAGATGCCCTAGACTCAGCTCCGCAAGGTGGCGAAGAAGAGGCTGCCGAGGGCGCTTCCGCCGCTTCACCCGAAGTGGCAGCCGCCGCTGAAGAATCCAACTAAAGCTGAGTGAACTGATGTACGCGATCGTAAAGACCGGAGGCAAGCAGTACCGCGTTGAGAAGGGTCAAACCCTGCTCGTGGAACGCCTGCCCGAAGCAGAAGGGGCGACGGTCGAACTTGAGCCGCTGCTCTACCGTTCCGACGACGCTGTTTTCGACGCCTCGTCGCTCTCGAAGGTCAGCGTCAAGGCGAAGATCGTCGAGCACCTGCGCGGCGAGAAGATTCGCGTCTTCAAGTACAAGCCCAAGCGCGGCTACAAGCGGACAACCGGTCATCGTCAGGAGCTGACGAGGATCGAAGTGACAGAGATCAAGCAGGCCGGCGCGAGCGCCGCTGCAACGAAGAGCGCCGCGGCAAAGCCCGCAGCGCAGGAGGCCTAAGAACTAATGGCACATAAGAAGGGCCTCGGCTCATCACGGAACGGTCGCGACTCACAGTCGAAGCGGCTTGGCGTAAAGGTCTTTGCAGGACAGGCCGTAACCGGTGGCGAGATCATCGTGCGCCAGCGTGGCACTGTCTTCCGCCCAGGTGACGGCGTCGGCATTGGCCGCGACCACACTCTCTTTGCGACCGCGCCAGGCGTGGTCGAGTTCACCCGCGGCCGCCGTGGCCGCATCGTGAACGTAGTCAGCTCCGAAGCCGCCTAGCCAGCCGCGGTGCCCGCAGTCGGTTCGCCGACGCGGGGACTTCCGTGCGGTCGCCTGGAAGGCGGCCGGACGCCCCGCTCGGCGAGGCCGACGGCGGGCGCCGCGAGCGTCCCTACTGGGCCTAGACGCCCTGGGATGTGGGGCGGATGACTATTTCGTTTACGTCTACGTGGTGGGGCTGGGAGATTGCGTAGAGGACTGAGTTGGCGATGTCGTCGTCGGTTAGGCC
>CAJBIG010000220.1 GCA_903953065.1 uncultured Solirubrobacterales bacterium | reverse complement strand
GACATCTGGCGATAAGCGAAGGCGTGCTTTGTGAGGTCGTCGTAAACGGCGACAACGTGGCCTCCCTTGTAAAGGAAGTACTCGCCCATTGCGCATCCTGCGTACGGCGCGAGGTACTTCATCGGCGCCGACTCATCGGCGGCGGCGGCGACTATGATCGTGCGCTCGAGAGCGCCTGCCTCTGCGAGCGTCTCAGCGAGCTGAACGACGGTCGCCATCCGCTGCCCGATGGCAACGTAGACGAAGACCAGTTCGCTGTCCTTATTGTTGATGATCGTGTCGATCGCAATCGAGGTCTTACCGGTCTGGCGGTCGCCGATGATCAGCTCGCGCTGGCCGCGGCCGATCGGGATCATCGAGTCGATTTCCTTGAGGCCGGTCTGCATTGGCTCGGTGACTGGCTGGCGCTGAACAACACCTGGAGCTTTGAACTCGGCGAGGCGTGTTTCGGTCGTGTTCAGTGCGCCTTTGCCGTCGAGAGGGCGCCCAAGCGGATCAACGATCCGACCAAGCAGCTCGTCGCCGACCGGAACCTCGAGCAGGCGGCCGGTGCGCTTGACGATGTCGCCTTCAACGATCTCGGTCCAGTTGCCGAAGAGGACGGCGCCGACGTTGTCGGATTCGAGGTTCAGAGCGAGCCCTGTAACGCCATGGGGAAGCTCGAGCATCTCCAGCGACTGGCAGTTCTCGAGCCCGTGGATACGGGCGATTCCGTCGCCGATCGACAGCACTGTGCCGACCTCGGTTAGCTCAGCTCCGCCGGCTTCGAGGCCTTCAATGCGGGACTTGAGGATGCTTGTGATCTCGTCGGGCTTGATCTGCATGGTTTTCTTATCTTCTCCTTGGGATTCGCCGCGCTTTAAGCGCGCGCGACCTCTGTTCGAAGCTGCTCTAGTCGGTTACGGATCGATGCGTCAAGAATTGAGTCGCCGGCGCGCACGATGAAGCCGCCGATGATTGCTGGGTCTACCTCTTCTGCAAGTTCGATCTTACGGCCGGTCTGGCGGCCAATCTGATCGCCAATACGGCTAACAACGGTCGGATCAAGCGTCACGGCGCTCGTGACGGTTACGGCGAGCAGATCCTCTGCCTCGTCGCAGAGCCGGTCGTACTCTTCGCGAACGCGGAAGATCACCGGGAGCCGCTGGTTCTCAGTCAGCAGCATCAGGAAGTTCTCAACCGCCGGGTCGGCGCCATCGATCGCCTTCATCAGCCCGGCCTTCTTCTCCTCGGTCGAGAAGTAAGGCGAGAAGCAGAAAAGCTTCAGCTCTTCGTTCTCGCCCAGCGCGTCAGCAAGCTGGCCGAGCTGCTCGCGGACGAGCTCAAGGTGATTCTGCTCGCTCGCGACCTCAAAGAGAGAGCGCGAATAAACCTGGGCGATCGCTTCCATTTGCGCTAATCCCGCCGCTCGCCGCTGATCGCCGAGAAGTCGAGCTCACCGAGCGCCTCATCAACGAGCCGCTGCTGATCGGCGTCGGTCAATACCCGGCCGGTCACCTTCTCGGTGGCGAGCACAGTCAGGTCGGCGACCTCGGATCGAATCTCTTCGATCGCGCGGCGCGTTTCGGCGTCGATGTCGCGGCGAGTCTGTTCGAGCATCTCGGCCCGCTTGGCGCGTGCCTCTTCGCTCGAATCATGCTCGTGCGTTTCGGCGGCTTTGCGCGCCCGGGCGACAATCTCGTCGGCCTGAACACGCGCGTCCTTGAGCCGCTCGCGATACTCGGCGAGCAGCGCGTCGGATTCCTCGCGCGCCTTCTTGGCGTCCTCGATCGAGTCGTCGATCATCTTGACGCGCTTGTCGAGCGCGTCACGGATCGCCGGGAAGGCGAACTTGTTGAGCACGATCAAGGTCACTCCGAAAGCGAGCAGCGTCCAGATCATCAGCCCCAGATTTGGGCTGACGAGGAAGCTGCTGCCGCCGCTCTCAGACGAGGCCAGTGGCGT
>CAJBIG010000219.1 GCA_903953065.1 uncultured Solirubrobacterales bacterium | reverse complement strand
GGCATCGTCCGGTCGAAGGAGCGCATTCCGGCCTCGACGTGGACGACGGGAATGTTCGCCTGCGCGGCCGTAAGCGCGCCGGCCAGCGTTGAGTTTGTGTCGCCATAGACGAGCACCGCATCCGGCCGCTGCTCGGCCATGAGCGGCGCCAGCGCAGCGATCATCCGCGCCGTCTGCTCGCTGTTGCTGCCGCCTGAGATCTCCAGCTCAACTTCCGGTCGCGGCATGCCCAGCTCGTCGATGAAGATCGTTGAAAGCTCGTCGTCGTAGTGCTGGCCGGTGTGAACCAGCAGCTCCTCGTGCTCGGCGCGCAGCGGGCCAGAGACCGCGGCGGCCTTGATGAACTGCGGGCGGTTGCCGATTACCGTTACGAGCTTCACGCCGGCTGACCGACCGCCTCGGCGATCGTCGCCCGCAGCACCGCGTCAACGGCAGCCGAGAGCGGTCCGGGCGCGTCGATCTGATGATCATCGATCGCGGAAACCGGGTGAACCTCGCGCAGCGTCGAAGCCAGGAAGGCCTCCTTGATCTGCGGAATCTGATCGACCGCGATCGACTCTTCCTCAACCAAGCCCGTCTTCAGCAGCACGCCACGGGTGATCGAATCGAGCACGCGGTCGCTGAGCGGCGGCGTGATCAGCCGCTCACCGTCGAGCGACGCGACAAAGCTCTGGCGCGGCCCTTCGAGCACGGTCCCGTCTTCGGTCACAAGCAGCGCCTCGCCGGCGCCACGGCTGGCGGCGATTCGCGTAGCGAGCATGTTGGCGGCGTAGGAGAGCGACTTGACGCCGTCGAGCAGGATCGTCGATGCGTAGGGAAGCGTCGTCAGCGTGATCGACGGTGGGATCGGCGGCAGCGCCTCAATAAACCCGAGCCGCGTTCCAGCACCAGTTGAGACGAGCCGCAGGCAGCCGTCGTGGCCGGGAACCGCCGCCAGCAGCGCCGCGGTATCAGCTTCGATTGCCGCGCGGTCGAACTCGATCATCAGCTTCGACGCCGAGCGCTCCATCCTCTCGAAGTGCTCTTCAAGCGCGAACGGCACGCCGTCATAAACACGGATCACTTCGAAGACGCCGTCTCCGCGCAGGAGGCCAACGTCGTTGGCGGGCACGAGCGCTTCATCGGTTTCGATGATCCGGCCGTTGAGAGAGGCAAGCATCGCGCTGATTCTGCCATACCGCCGGGCCAGCATCGATGCCCCCGCCAGGAATCGAACCTGGAACCTTCGGATTAAGAGTCCGCTGCTCTGCCAGTTGAGCTACAGGGGCGTACCGGCGGCGAAGTTTAGCCGTTGGCGCTCAGCCGCCGAGGCCTGGCGCCGCTTGCGACTGCTGCTGAGCGGCCTGAGCCTTTGCGCTGTCGATCTGAGTGCGCTGCGTTGCCAGCTGCGCGGCGACCAGTTTGCGCTTGTTGGCTGGCGTCAGCTCAAGTGCCCGCTGCTCGGCGATCTTGCTCTCGCGTTTGTCGCCGGCAAGGTAGGAGAGCACCGCGAGCTGCGAGTAGAGCGCTGCGCTAGCGCCACGCCCCTCGATCACGACCTTCAGCGCCGCGGCCGCTTTGACCGGCTCGTTGAGGCCGCCGGGGCCGTAAGCGTTGATCATCAGTGAAGCGACGCGATCGTCTGGCTTCTTCGGTTCAAGCGCCAAGTACTTCTCCCAGCTGGCCGCGCCCTTGGCGAGCTCCGCCCTGCCTTCGGCGTTGTAGCTCTGAGTGTTCTGGTCGTAGCCGATGATCGAAGCCTGCTGGATCTGAGCCTTCGTCAGCGCAGCCCAAGAAGCCTGATCGGTTGGATCGGTCGTGACCTTCTTCGTCAAAGTCTTCACCTGATCGCTGTAGACACTGGTGTTCGAGCCGTCGCCCGAGCCGGTGAAGGCGTCAACGAGGCCACCAGAAGTTGCTCCACCAATGCCGAAGGCGACGAGGCCTAGGCCGAGCAGCAGCGCAAGGCCGCCATAAACGATCTTGACCGTACGGCGACGGCCTTTACCTCGAAGATCAAAGAGCATCAGTTCAGGATACGGGGGTCTGGTCGTGCTCGGCGTCAGCACCCTCGTCAGACGCGAGATCGGCGGCTAGCAGCTCCTGCTCATCGTCCTCGTCCCACCACTCTCCCCAGCGGCTGGTGATAGTCCCGCCGCGCGGTCTGAAGATGTAGGCGAGGCCAATACTCAGCTCGTAAAGCAGGATCAACGGCACCATCGTCACCAACATCGTCACCGGGTCCGGCGTCGGCGTCGCGATCGCGGCGACGATTGCGATGCCAAGGATCACATAGCCCTGCCGCTTCCAAAGCGTGCGCGCGTCAACGACGCCGGTTCGTGTTAAGACCAGCACGCCGACAGGAATCTGGAAGACGAGCCCCATTAAGGCTAAGAAGAGAACGACGAAGCGGTAGTAATCGCGCGCCTGTATCTGGATGTCAAATTCGCCACTGTTGTAGTTCTGGAGGAAGTTGACAGCTCGCGGCAGCGCGCCGTAATACCCAAACAGGACGCCGGCCGCGAACAGCAGCGGAATCAGCGCCATCATCGGAATCACGATCTTGCGCTCTTTGGGATCGAAGGCCGGCAATATGAAGGCGTATATCTGCCAGAGAATGAACGGCAAGGCCAGCAGCAGCGCGGCGTAAGCGGCGACCGTGAAGGTCGCGACGAACGGTTCAGCAACTCCAAGCGTCAGCGGTCTGCGGCCGCGATCGGTCGGCACCGCCTTTGTCGCCAGCGCCGTGACCGCCGAGGCCTCTGCGAGCTGCTGACTGGCGCGTGATGCCTCGAGCTTGGCAGCGGCGCTCACGCCTGGCTCGGCGGCAAGAGATTCGAGCGACTTGCGCGTCGAGTCGAGTGCCGGCGCGAGCTGCTTGAGGACTTTGTCGAGCGCCAGGTCGAAGCGCTGACTCTGCTGCAGAGAATCTTCGCCTCCGGTTCGCTGAGCGTCTGCCAGCGGCTGATTGACGATCTCGAGGATCGCGTGGTTCTGCCAGTAGCAGAAGGCGAAGCAACCGGCCAATACGGCAATGATGATGATCAGTCGCGAGCGCAGCTCGTCGAGATGATCAACGATGCTGATCCGCTCTTCGTGGCCGATCGGCCGGACGGCCGGCATTTCAGTCCCTAAGCGTCGCCGCGCGGCTGCTTCTCGGGCGCGGCGCTCGGCTCACTGGCAGGCGTCTTGTCAGCCGCTGCAGCATCCAACTTCGCCGGCTCATCATCGGAGCTGTCGCCGCCGCGACCGGTGACCGAATCCTTGAACTCACGCATTCCGGTACCGAGGTTGCGCCCCAATCCGGGAAGCTTCTTTGGGCCGACGATCAGCAGCACGATCAGCAGCACAACGCCAATTTCCAAGGGGCCAATAGCGGGCATCGCTACATCGTACCCGTGCGCGCCGGAATCTGTTGCAGCTTTGCGCACCTTTTCGCTGGGTTCCGTGTTTTAGCTCTCAGAACAAAGCAAGAAAGAGCCACAGAAGCCAATGCGAGACTCAGACACCCCCAACAGCGAAGTTCGATCGATCACGCTCCCTTCCGGGCGGCAGGTGGAGATCAGCTACCTCGACGGCGAAGCGGTCTCGCTCGCCGATCAGGGCTTGGAGATCGTCGAAGTTGAAGCCGATCTGCAGGAGACAGTTGACCAGCTGCTCAATTGCGGCGAGTGCGGCTGCGACACCGTTCAGCCGGTCGAGTGGGACGGCTACGGGCCGCGCCACTGGAAGATCGAGCTGCGCTGCCCCAACTGCGAAGCGCGCTGCACGACAATTGTTGAAGACGACGTTGCCGAACTTTGCGACCGCGCCCACCAGCGCGGCGCCGACGCACTTGAGCTGGCGCTCGCGAAGCTCTCCGAAGAGAACGGCAACCGCGACATCGAACGGCTCCGCGTCGCGCTGGAGAACAACCACCTGCTGCCCGAAGACTTCTAAGAGCCGATCAGCTGTAACGCGCGACGACGCTGTCGGCGACGAGTTCAAGCGACCGGCGACGGCGATCATCAAGTTCTACCGGTAGCGCCTGCTTTGCTTCGTCGACAAGCGCCAAGGCGTAGGCGCGCGACTCTTCGAGCGCGCCGGTGGCAGCGATCCGATCGCAGAGCAACTCGGCCTCCTCAGCACCGCCCAGCGAACGCAGGTCGAGCGCGGCGATGGCAGGATCCTTCTCGCGCGCAATGATCAGCGGCAGCGTGACGGTTCCGTCAAGCAGGTCGGTGCCGCGATGCTTGCCTGTGCGCTCGGCTGGCCCACTCACGTCAAGGACATCGTCGAGCAGCTGAAACGCAACCCCGATCCTGCGGCCGAAGCTGGCCAGCTGAAGCTGGCGCTCATCGGTAATCGCGGCAGCGATCGCGCAGGCCGCTTCGAAGAGGCGCGCCGTCTTCAGCTCGCAGCGCTCCAGATAGCGCTCCAGCGTAACGGCGCTGT
>CAJBIG010000218.1 GCA_903953065.1 uncultured Solirubrobacterales bacterium | reverse complement strand
GGCGCCACCGTTGGTGCCCGGGATCAGCAGCAGCACCTTCTTGGCGCTGCTGGGCCCGTACTTGGTGATGAAGACCTTGTTGTATTTCGCGGGTGTGCCCGGCAGCGAGCCGACCTTTACAACGGTCGGCGCGGCGGCTCCGGCGGACGCGGCGAGCGTCAGGCTGAGGGCAGCGGTTGTCAGGGCTGAGAAGGTCTTGAGATTGCGCATATCGCGGCACCGTACCATCTCCCCGTGGCCACTATCACCGCTTCAGATTTGGGCAAGGACGTCGCAGGCCGTCCGCTGCTGCGTGGCGTCTCGTTCCGGCTCGAGCGTCGCGACCGAATGACTATCGCCGGGCGCAACGGCGCCGGCAAGACAACGCTGCTGCGAATGCTCGCCGGTGAGACGCCGATCGACTCGGGGGAGCTCTCGCTGGCGAAGGGCACGAGGCTTGCGCTCCACGACCAGCGGCCACCTCGCGAGCGCTCGCTGATGTTGCGCGATTACGTCCTCTCCGGCTGTACCGAAGCCGTCGCGTTGGAGGCGAAGCTCACTGAGCTGGAGACCAAGATGGGAGAGGGAGACCAGCGCGCCGTTGACTCCTACGCAAACGTTCAGGCCCGCTTTGAGCTCGCTGGCGGCTACAACTGGCGCGACCGCGTCACCGACATCGTTTTCGGGCTTGGCTTCCACGAGCGCGACCTTGCCCGCTCGCTCGACAGCTTCTCCGGCGGTGAGATGACGCGCGGCTCACTCGCTCGCGCGCTGGCCGGTTCTCCCGACGTGCTGCTGCTCGACGAGCCGACCAACCACCTCGACATCGAATCGCTCGAGTGGCTTGAAAAGACGCTCGTTGAATTGGACGCGGCGATTATTCTCGTCGCCCACGACCGCTGGTTCCTCGAGGCCGTCGGAACCTGCGTGCTGGAGCTCGAAGCCGGCCGCTCGCGCTTCTTCAGCGGCCCGTGGCACGCCTGGCGCACCGAGCAGGCAGCGCGCGAGTTGGCGCTCGGCCGCTCGATCCAGAAGCAGAAACTTGAGATTGAGAGGATGGAGAAGTTCGTCGAACGCTTCCGCGCGAAGGCCTCGAAAGCGAAGCAGGCGCAGTCGCGCGTCAAAGCGCTGGACAAGATGGAGCGCGTTACTGAGGACCCTCGCGACCGCCGCGAGCTCGGCTTCAAGTTCTCCGCTCCAGAGCGCTCGGCGCGCGTCGTCTTTGAGCTCGAAGATGGCCGCCTTGAGGTGCCCGGCCGCACGCTGCTCCACGACGCCGCGCTCTGGCTCGAGCGTGGCGAACACGTTTCGCTGGTCGGGCCGAACGGTTCCGGCAAGACAACGCTGGTGCGGGCACTAACCGGCGAGCAGGAGCTGACCGCCGGTCAGCTGAAGACCGGCCACAAGGTCACCGTCGGTTACCTAAGCCAGCACGGCGAGGAGCTCGAGTGGGGCGGGGCAAGAACGGTGCTCGAGGCGGCCGTCAAGCGAACCGGCCTCACACCGAATGAGGCCCGCGCGCTGCTCGGCCGCTTCCTCTTCTCCGGTGAGGACGCCGAGAAGCCGCTCGACGGCCTAAGCGGCGGCGAACGCAAGCGGCTCGGCCTAGCGGTACTGGTGTCAGGCAAGTCGAACGTCTTGATTCTCGACGAGCCAACCAACCACCTCGATCTTGAGAGCCGCGAATCGCTTGAGGACGCGCTGCGCAGCTACGAAGGCTCACTGCTGCTTGTAACACACGACCGCGCGCTGCTCGACGCCGTCGGCACCCGCACCGTCGCCGTCGAGCAGCACACGCTCCACTCCTATGCCGGCGGCTGGGCTGAGTACGCGCGCCTGCGCGAGGAGCGCGGGCCGCTGCCGACGGTCGAGGCGCCGCCGACGCTGGCCGAGGGTGGCAGCACGAATGCGGTGAAGGTTGAAGTGGCAAAGAGCGACGGCGAACCAGCAGCTGCGCCCAAGCTGGCAGCCGATAAGCCGGCGGTCTCGAAAAACCGCCGCCGCGAGCAGCAGAAGCTGGAGCAGAAGATCGCTGAGGCAGAGCAGCAGCTTGCGGCGCTCGAAGACGAACTAGCCGATCCCGCGGCCTGGGCCAGCGAATACGAGTCCGCCAAGTCGCAGGCCCGCCACACAGCGGCTACGCGCGCCGTCGAAGCGGCCTACGAAGAGCTTGAACAGTTTGAAGCGGTGGCGAAAGAGGTCGCCGCTAGCGCGGACGGACTTTGACGCGAACCTTGACCGAGTAACGGCTGGGCGTCATTGATACGTCGGGATTCTCAATCTCACCGAGCCGGCCAACGAGGCGGTTCCACTGCGAGGGGGCGAGCAGGGCGCGAGAGCCGCCGCCAGCGCCGGCAACTCCGACGCTCGGGAAGCCAATGTGAATGTGGTCATCGTGGTCGCCCATTGCGAGCGTGTTGTCGGTGCCGTCGTACTGCATAAGCGTGATGATCTGGTGCGGCTTCATCGTTCCTTGGAGCGTCAGCAGTTTGCGCACCGTCGAGTCGGTGATTGAGCCGGCCCCTTGATTGCCCATGATTGACTTGCCGTTGACGCTCGCGATGTCGAGCGCGTTGCCGGACGAGTGGTCGGAGACGTTGCCGCTGGCTGTCAGGTAACCGTGGCCGCAGGTGAGGCTTGTGACCGAGATGTCGAGGCCGCTGCCTGAAAGGAATGCCATCGTCGCCAAAACGCGGCGGTCGATTGTTCCCGCGCGAATGTCTTGGCGGCCGCACTCGTAGATGTCGAGCTTTGGATCGGCCAGCACGCGGCGCTCCAGAGCCTCTTTGCTCATCAGCAGAATCTGCCCGATCGTCGCGCCCTTGCCGTTGCCGCCGAGCATCGGGTTGGCTGCGCGGTAGACGTTGGCCGATGCCAGCATCTTCCAGCCGTCAAGGATCGGTGTTGGGTCGATCCTTGGCGCGCCGGTGCCGGCCGGGCGAATCTCAAAGCGCATGTGCGGCGGCTGAGCGATGCCGAGCTTCTTTGCTGCCCGCTGGCTGGCGCTGTCGTTGCGGTCTGCCGCCAGTGAGGCGGCGCCGATGCGGCCGAGGATTGAGCCGGCAATTACCTGAGAACCCTTGCGCAGCGGCTTCAGCGCGACCTGGTCGCGGCGCAGCGAGTAGGGGGCGGCGAGGTAGCGCCCTAGTTGACCCGAGCTGACGGCCGATGCCGACTGGCCGTCATCGGCGGCGCCGGTCGCGGCAACCTGCTGCGAGCCGCCAGCGCTGTAGGAAGCTGGACGCTGAGGCTCGGCGAATAGCCGTTCCTTGCCTGAAGCGGCTGCTCTTGGAGCGGCGCTTTCGCTGGCCGTGACCGAAGGAGCGGAGGAGGACGGCGCCTCGTCGTTGATCACCTTTACGGCGCTTGTGTCGGGGCGCGGCACTACGTGCTGAGCTGCGACCGAATCGAGCTGGCCGTATGTGTAGAGGTTGCCGTAAACGTCGCGCATCTC
>CAJBIG010000217.1 GCA_903953065.1 uncultured Solirubrobacterales bacterium | reverse complement strand
CAGCTCACAGCCAGTGGGAGCCAGACGCTCTACTCCCCGACCCTCTCGCGATCCTTGAAGCCCAGGGAGCTGAGCGTGTTCAGCGGCTCGTGCCGATCCGTTACGGGCGGATGCTCGCCTCGGCCGGCGCCTTCTACCGCGGCGGCGCAGGGATCATGGCTTGGGACCTCTCGCGCACACCTAGCAGCGGCCTGCGCGTGCAGTGCTGCGGCGACGCTCACCTGCTCAACTTCGGCCTTTACGCCTCGCTCGACCGGAGGATGGTTTTCGACCTCAACGACTTTGATGAGACGCTGCCGGCGCCGTTCGAATGGGACCTTAAGCGGCTCGTTGCGAGCGTCTCGGTTGCCGCGCGCGACAACGGCTGCGATGCGAAAGAGTCTCACGCCGCTGCGCTCGCCGCCGCCGAGCGCTACCGCTCGCGGATGGCCGAGCTGGCGGCGATGCCGTTCCTTGACGTTTGGTACTCCCGCACCGACGCCGACAGCATCGTTGAAGAGATCGCTCGCTCATCTTCGAAGAAGGGCGTCAAGGAAGTTCAGAAGATGATCAACAAAGCCGGGCGCAAGACCAACCTCGGTGCGCTCGCCCGCTACGCCGAGCGCACCCCGGACGGGTGGGTAATCAAGGAAGAGCCGCCGGTGATCACCGCCGTCGTCTCCGGCCAGCGCCGGGACGTTGAAACGCTCGTCGCCGCTGCCTTTGAGAACTACCTCGGTTCGCTTGGGCCAGCCGAGCGCGTTGTGATCGAGCGCTACCACCGCGTTGATTTTGCCCGCAAGATCGTCGGCGTAGGTTCGGTCGGCACGCAGGCCTTCATGCTGCTGATGATGGGCGCCCACGACGAGGATCCGCTCTTCATTCAGTTCAAAGAAGCAAGCCAGTCGGTGCTCGCCCCTTACGCCGGCGCCAGTATCTATAAGCACCAAGGGGAGAGGGTGGTGCGCGGCCAGCAGGTAATGCAGTCGGCCAGCGATCCGTTCCTTGGCTGGACGACCGACGTGATGGGGCAAGGCAAGCACTATTACCTGCGCCAATTGCGTGACATGAAAGGCTAGGTGCCCGTTGAGGCGCTGGATCCCTACCTCTTAAGCCGCTACGCCGAGCTTTGCGGTGGCACTCTCGCTCACTCCCACGCCCGCTCCGGCGACGCCGCCGCAATCAGCGCCTACATCGGCAGCGGCGACGTATTTCCGCAGTCAATCGCCGAGTTCGCCGAGCTTTACGCCGAACAGAACCAGCTCGATTACGAAGCGCTGCAGCAGGCCGTCGCCGACGGCCGCATCGAAGCTTCGCTTGGCGTTTGAGCTGGCGCGCCGCTTAGCGCACGCGCTTGGCGATCTTCAGCGCCTCGGCCGCGGTGAAGTTTCGCCACGTGGCGGTGAGCTGCGAGTCGGCCAGCGAGATCGTGCTGTAGTTGGCGAACTGGGCGCGGACGATCGTCTTGCAGACCATTCGGTAGGCGGTGAAGCCGTCAACCCAGATGCTGAGGCCGCCGGGGCCGCTCTCGCCGGCAGCGAGCGCAACCTTCTG
>CAJBIG010000216.1 GCA_903953065.1 uncultured Solirubrobacterales bacterium | reverse complement strand
GGGTCTGTCCCCAGAGGGGGCGCTAGAGGCGCAGGCGATGGCTACGGCTCTGATGCTCGAGCTGACCGGCGCGACGCTCTCCGACGGCACGCTCGACGTCGGTGGAGAGGGGCCTGCTGCAGACGTTGTTCGCCTTCGCGACGCCCGGATCGTCGCGCTGCTCGGCACTCCGATCGAACGTGAGCGCTCACAAAAGATTCTCGAAGCCCTCGGGTTCGGAGTCGAAGCTGCGGATGATGGCCTCGACGTCACAGTGCCGCACTGGCGCCGTGACGACGTAACGCGCGAAGCAGATCTGATCGAAGAGGTCGCGCGGATCAACGGCCTTGACTCGCTGCCCGCAACGCTCCCGTTGAACCGCACAGGTCGGGCCGGGGGCTTAAGTCGCGAACAGCAGCTAATCCGCCGCGCCGAGGACGTATTGGTGGGGCGTGGTCTCTGCGAGATCGTCGGCTGGTCGTTCACCGACCCGCAGGTCTGCGACCAGCTGCTGCTTCCCGCCGACCACCCGCTGCGCGCGCTGGTCGTAATCGAAAATCCGATGAGCTCGGCGCAGTCTGCGATGCGGCCGTCGATCCTGCCGTCACTGCTTGACGCCGCCGCATACAACTTGGCTCGCGGGGCCGAAGGGTGCGCGCTCTTTGAGTCCGGGTCGGTCTACCGCGCAGGCCCCAGCGACGACGGCATGGCAGCCAACGAACACCATGGCCTCGGCGCGATCATCACGGGCCCTGCTCGCTTGCCAAGCTGGGACGATGCGCAGCCGCCGGCGGCGCGGATCGGGACGGCACACGCGCTCGTCAGCTCAGTGCTTGGCGCGCTCGGCATCGATTGGGAGGTCGAAGACGGCGAGCTTCCATTCCTTCACCCCGGCCGCACAGCAATGATTCGCACCAGCGAAGGGCTGCTCGGGTGGTTCGGCGAAGTTCATCCGGCTGTCGCCGCGAGCTGGGAGATCGAGCAGCCGATTGCCGCGCTGGCGATAGACATTGGCCGCGCAGCCGCAGAGGCGCCGGCACATGCGATCTTCAGCGATCTGACCAGCTTCCCGCCGTTGCGCGAAGACCTTGCCGTAATTGTGCCTGCCGCCGTCAGCGCCGCGAGTGTTGTCGCCTGCATCACTCAGGCGGGCTCGCCGCTCGTTAGCCGCGCCGAAGTTTTTGATGTCTACAGCGGCGAGCAGGTAGGGGAGGGGCGCGTATCGCTCGCCCTGCATGTCGACTTCTTGGCCGACGACCGAACCCTCAGCGACGAGGACGTCGCGCCGCTGCGCGAGAAGATTGTCGCCGCGCTGAAGGCCGAGCTGGACGGTGAGCTCCGTGGCTGAGAAGCGGATCCTCGTCGCGGGTGCCTCCGGCTACGCCGGCGCGCTCGCAGCCGAGCTCGTCGACCGCCACCCGGCGCTAACGCTCGCCGCTGCAACGAGCCGCTCTGACGCCGGCAAGAGGCTCGCTTCGCTCTACCCGCAATACCGCTGCGATGCCGTCCTTGAAGAGCTTTCGCTCGGCGATCACGGAGAGCTCGACGCTGCAATCGTCGCCTACCCGCACGGAGCCTCTGCTCCCGTCGTTGCCGCATTGCGAGCAGACGGCGTGCTGGTAGTAGATCTAAGCGCCGACTTCCGCCTGCGCGATCACAGCGTCTACGAGCAGTGGTACGTGCCACACGTGGCGCCAGAGCTGCTCGCAGGAGCCGTTTATGGGCTGCCTGAACGCAACCGCGAGCAGATCAAGGGCGCTGGCCTCGTAGCCAACCCCGGCTGCTATCCAACGGCCTCAGTGCTTGCGCTGGCGCCGCTCGCGCCGTTCATCGCCGACGTCGTGATCGACGCCAAGAGCGGCGTATCGGGCGCCGGCCGCGAACCGAGCGCTGTTACTCACTTCGTCAGCGTCGACGAGAACGTCAAGCCCTACGGCGTCGGCCACCACCGCCACATGCCCGAGATCGACCAAGAGCTCGCGCTGGCCGGAGCCGTTGACCTCGCCGTCACGTTCACGCCGCACCTAGTGCCGCTCGACCAAGGCGAGCTCGTTAGCTGTTACGTAACGCTGAGCGAAGAGGTCGATATCGACTCTCTCTACGCGGCCGCGTACGCCAACGAGCAGTTCGTCGAAGTCGTCGATTACGTTCCGGGCGTGCGCGAGGTGCGCGGCACAAACCTCTGCCGGATCAATGCCAGGATCGACGAGCGGACCGGCAAGGCATTCGTCTTTGCTGTGATCGACAATCTCTGGAAGGGCGCTGCTTCGCAGGCTGTCCAGAATCTCAATCTGATGCTCGGGCTTCCCGAGCAGCAAGGGATCGAGCTATGAATCTGTTCACTTCGCGCTGGGCGCCGCTGCCGGTAGGCGTTCGCGAGGTAACCGAAGGCGGGCTCGCCGCAGGCTTCCGCGCCGGCGCTCTTTCCGCCGGCATCAAGCCATCGGGCAAGCTCGATCTAGCGCTGCTGATCTGCGACGAAGCCGATTGCACGAGCGCTGCGCGCTTCACGCGCTCAGGCGTTCAGGCGGCGCCGGTGATGCTAACGCGCGAGCGCTGCCACCTCGGGCAGCTGCGGGCGGTCGTCGCCAACAGTGGCAATGCCAATGCCGCCACAGGCCATGACGGATACGAAGTCGCCGCGGCGATGCAGAGCGCTGCTGCCGCCGCACTCGGTGTCGGCGCTCATCAGGTCGCGGTCTGCTCGACCGGCGTGATCGGCGTTCAGCTAGACCCGGAGCCGGTTGTTGCCGGCATCACCGAGTGTGCCGGCCAGCTTTCGGCTGGTGG
>CAJBIG010000215.1 GCA_903953065.1 uncultured Solirubrobacterales bacterium | reverse complement strand
CCGCTATCGGCGACGCGACAACCTGCCCGCATGGCCACCCGATTGAGGGCGGAACGCGCGACCAAGGCGTGCCGCTGGCCGATGTCGCGCTTGGCGCCAAGGTCGAGATCATGCGCTTTGAGAATGAGGCCGAGGATCTGCTCCAGTACCTCAAGGCTGCTGGCCTGGCGCCGGGCCTGAAGGGAACGCTCGACAGCTCCGATGACGAGCAGGTCGTGATGCTCAGCGAGGATGGCAACCGCTGCGTCCTCACGCGCAGCGTTGCTGAAACGGTCGCCGTTATCGCCGACCCGTCGCCGCCGTCACGGACCGCTCTGCCCGAGCAGCTTGTGATGTCGAGCGAACGCTACGGCCGCTGATCAGAGCGAACGGTAAGCATCGGCGAGCCGCTCGATGCCTTCGCTGATCTGCGCTGGTGTAACACCGGAGTAGGCGAGGCGAAGCTGGTTGGTCGCGCCTTCGATCACGAAGTCTTCGCCCTTCACGAAGACGACGTCGCGCTCCGCGGCGGCCTGCTCAAGGGCCGCCACGTCTGTTCCTTCGGGCAGCTCAACCCACATGAAGTAGCCGCCTTCAGGGGCGTTGTACTTGGCGTCCGGCAGGTGCTCGTCGAGCGCAGCCGTTAGCGCTGCGACGCGATCTGCCAGCGCCGCGCTGACGGTCTTGACCGATTGCTCGATCCGCCCGGAGACGCAGAATTGGTAAACGATTCCCTGAGCCACCATGTCGGGCGAGATGTAGGTGTTGGTCGCCGCCGTCGTGATCTCTTTGATCAGCGGAGCCGGGCCTACGAGGTAGCCGACGCGGATTCCCGGGCAGACCGTCTTTGAGAACGACGAGGCGTAGACGACGTGGCCGCCATCGCCGTCGAGCGAGAGCATCGTTGGCAGCGGTTCACCGGTGAAGCGAATCTCGATGTACGGGTCGTCTTCGAAGATAAGGAAGTCGTATTCGGCCGCCAGCGCCAGCAGCTCCTCGCGCTTTGCTTGGCTGAGCGTGTAGCCGGCCGGGTTCTGGAAGTTGGGGATGATGTGCGCAAAGCGTGGTCGCAGCCCGGCCTCAAGTTCGGCGCGCAGCGCGGCCGTGTCGATCCCATCGGGCTCGAGTTCGATCATCTTCACGTCGGCGCCGCGCTCGAGCAGGCCGAGCAAAGTGCGGTCGTAGGTCGGGCGCTCGACGGCTACCGAATCACCGGCCTGGACGAGTTCGTCGAAGAGGAAGGCATCGGCCTGCATCGAGCCGTTGGTGACGATCACTTGCTCTACGCCAACGCCGTGGCGCTCGGCGATCCACTTGCGCAGCGGCGCGTAGCCGCCAGCAGTGCCATAACCGGTCACGCCGCCCGGATCCTCGCTGAAGGATTCAGTAGCAGAGGCCTTGAGGCCTTCGATGTCGATGATGTCGAGTGAGGGCGCGCCGCGCGCGAATGAAATTGAGTCAGCCATGAGCTGGAATCTACGCTAGCGGCTCGATCGAGTGCTTAGCCCTCGTCCAACTCGATCAGGCCGCGGCTGCTCAGCAGCTCGAGAAGTGTTACGAGTGGCTTGTCATCGTCAGGCAGCAGAACAAGGTCGGCCCGGGCCGGTCGCTCGTAGGGGGCGTCGACACCTGTCATCCCCGTTAGCTCGCCGCTGCGAGCGCGGGCGTAGAGGCCCTTTGGGTCGCGCTGCTCGCAGGTCTCAAGCGGTGTGTCGACGAAGACTTCGAGGAATTCGATGCCTTGAAGCTCGTGCAGCTCGCGGGCGCGGGCGCGGTCGGCGGCGTATGGGCTGACCAGCGAGACCAGTGAAATCACGCCGGCATCGGCGAGCATCGCCGCTACGGCGGCTGCGCGTCGGACGTTCTCGGCTCGGTCTTCGGCGCTGAAACCAAGGTCCCCGGTTAGCCCGTGGCGCAGGTTGTCGCCGTCGAGTCGGTAGGCAGAGCGGCCGCTCTCGACGAGCGTCCGCTCGACAGCGGCGGCGATGCTCGACTTGCCTGATGCAGGCAGGCCTGTGAACCAGATCGTCGCGCCGCGCGTGCCAAGCGTCGCCCACCGCTGCTCGCGAGTCAGCGATTCCGGCTCCCAAGTTGTTTCGGCAGTCCGGCGCTGGGAGAGCTGCGCTGCCTGTTCGGCGCCAACCTCAGCCTCGCCGATGATCATCCCCGCCGCGACCGTGTTGTTGGTCGCTT
>CAJBIG010000214.1 GCA_903953065.1 uncultured Solirubrobacterales bacterium | reverse complement strand
TACACCTGCCCCTCCTACGAGATTTCCGTCGATGATGGCGCCCCAATCGCGATTCCCGGCTTCCAGCCTTGGTCCGCTTACGACGTTGCGCTGGCGAACCTCGCACCCGACCTGCCGCGACGCGCCGCGCCGGATAACGTGAGCGAGGTGCTCGAGTGGGCCGCCGAGCCGCTCGCAACGCGCGAGGTCGCCGTTGTGATGGGGATCGAGCATGACGAGGCCGCTACCGCTCTTGCCGAGGTCGCTCAGCGACGCGACGTTGGCGCCGAGTCTTACTGGACGCTCTAGCTGAGCGAGTCCAGCGCGACGTCAAGCTCGCGCAGGTCTTCAAGTACTACGTCGGCGTCGCTCAGCTGGTCGGCGCTGAAGGGGCCGGTTGCCACCGCCACAACGAGCGCGCCGTCGGCGCGGGCGCAGGCGATGTCGCGTGGCGTGTCACCGATCACAACGGTGCCCTCAGCCGGCCATGCGTCGCCGCCATTCCAGAGTTGCCCCGCGCGCATCCGCGCGATCGGCGGAAGGTCGTTGCGATCGTCGGAATCGGAACCGAAGCCGCCTTGCCCTTCAGCAAACGGGTAGAGAATTCCAGCGGCGCCGAGCTTCAGCCGCGCAACCTGCTGAATGTTGCCGGTCACCAGCGAGCAGCGATAGCGCGTCTGCTCACTGAGCTGAGCGAGCACTTCGGCGGCGTGTGGAGCCAAGCGGTCGCTGAGGTTGTCGGGAACGAGCCGCTCGTAATGGCTGGCCGCAGCGACGATGAAGTCGTCGCGGCGCGCTTCGAACTGCTCGGCAGGGACGCCGGCAAGCTCAAGGATGTCGCGCGCGATCGCTTGGTCCGTGCGCCCGGCGGCCTCAACGCCGTGGGCGCGCTGCGGCGGCTCAACCTCCCAGACCTCGCAGAGCGCCGCCACGACGGCGGCGGCGTGTGCGTCGGCGCCTTTGATCAGCAGCGTTCCGTCAATGTCGAAGAGCAGCAGCAACGGGGCGCTTAGCGCTCAAACGAAACGTCGGCCGGCAGCCGCAGAGCAAAGGCCGCAAGCAGCTTGGCCGTGTTCTCCACATCGTCGAGCTGAACAACTTCAACCGGCGAGTGCATGTATCGCAGCGGCACTGATACAAGGCCGGTTGGCACGCCGCCACGCGAACGGTAGATCGCGTCGGCGTCGGTGCCGGTGTGACGGCCCGATGCGGCCAGCGTGTAAGGAATCTTCTCGGCCTCAGCCGCTTCAATCAGCAGCTCCGAGATCAACGGGTGAAGGCTCGTACCGCGCTCGATCACGGGGCCGCTGCCGAAGTGATGTTTGCCGAGCTGGTTCTCGTCAATGCCTGGCGCGTCGGTGGCATGCGTCACGTCAACGGCGATTGCGAGGCCCGGCTCGAGCGAGTGGGCGATCGTTGTTGAGCCACCGAAGCCTGTCTCTTCTTGCACGGCGGCGACGGCGATCACTTCGCCGGCCGCGCCGCCAGCTTCAGCAACCAGGCGCGCTGCCTCATAGGCGACGAAGCAGCCGAGCCTGTTGTCCATCGAGCGCGATGCCACTCGGCCGCTCTGCAGCTCAACGGGGTCGCCGGCGATCACGGCGACATCACCGACGCGAACCAGCTCGCGCGCAGCGTCGCCGTCAACGGCGCCGATGTCGATGTGCATCGCCTTCATCTCCGGAACCTTCTTGCGGTCGTCGGCGTCGAGCAGGTGGATCGGCTTCTTGCCAACCACGCCCGCCACAACGCCTTCGCGCGTAGCGACGGCTACGCGCTGGCCAACCAGCACCTGCGCGTCCCAGCCGCCGACGCCGGTGAAGCGCAGGAAGCCGGAGTCCTCGATATGCGTGACGATCAGGCCGATCTCATCGATGTGGCCGACGATTGCAAGCGACGGACCGTCGCTGGTTCCGGCAACGCGGGCAGTCGAACTGCCCATCACATCGGCCTCGACCGAAGCGCCGAAGGCAGCGGCCGCATCGCGCCAAACCCCAGCCGGAGTCGTCTCGTAGCCAGACGGGCCGTGAGCGGTTAGAAGATCGTTGAGAACAGGAGGGATAGCCATTGTTAGCGAGCCTAGCGACCGATCGAGCGCAGCGGCCGCAAATCAGGCACAATGAAGCCAACAGGCCGCCTCCAGAGCAATAAGGTGCTAATCCAGTCCGGTTTACGCTATTTTATCTCCCCCGCCCGCAATAAGGAGCTATTAACGAAATGTCAGAGTCAACTCAGCGCCCCGAAACCATCGCCCTCCACGGAGGCCAAGAGCCCGATCCGACGACCAACGCACGCGCCGTCCCGATCTACCAAACGACCTCCTACGTCTTCGACGACACCCAGCACGCAGCCGACCTCTTCGCGCTGGCCGTCCCGGGCAACATCTACACGCGGATCATGAACCCGACCTCGGGCGTGCTTGAACAGCGCCTCACCGACCTCGAAGGCGGCATCGGCGCCGTTGCCGTCGCCTCCGGCCAAGCCGCAGTCACCTATTCGATCCTCAACATCGCCCAAGCCGGCGACAACATCATCTCCGTCAGCCAGCTATACGGCGGTACCTATAACCTGTTCGCCCACACGCTGCCTCAGTACGGGATCGAAGTGCGCTGGGCCGACGCCGATGATCCGGACGCAGTCGCCAAGCTGGCCGACGAGAACACGAAGGCCGTCTACGGCGAGACGATCGGCAACCCGCGCCTCAACGTCCTCGACATCCCGGCCTGGTCCAAGGCCGCCCACGATGCCGGACTGCCACTGATCATCGACAACACGGTCGCGACGCCGGTCGGCGCGCGGCTCTTCGATCAGGGCGTCGACATCATCGTCCACTCGCTGACGAAGTTCATCGGCGGCCACGGCACCTCGATCGGCGGCATCGTGATCGATTCCGGCAACTTCGACTGG
>CAJBIG010000213.1 GCA_903953065.1 uncultured Solirubrobacterales bacterium | reverse complement strand
CGGCCACTGATCACGACGCCGCCAAGCGGCAGGTAGCCGCTCGTGACGCCCTTGGCGAAGGTCATCATGTCGGGGCGCAGGTCGAAGCGATCTACGCCCCACATCGTCCCAAGGCGGCCAAACGCAGCGATCACGCAGTCGGCGATGAAAAGGGCCCCGTGCTTGGTGCAGAGTGCGGCAAGACCTTGCAGGTAACCAGGCGGCACGCGATGGACGCCGCCAGCGCCGATCACCGGCTCGGCAAAGACTGCCGCAACCTTGTCCGGGCCGACGCGTTCGAACTCGGCTTCAAGCGCTTCAAGCGAATCCCACGGCACGCTTGAGACTGCTGGATCGACCGGGCCCATCCCTACCTGATTGGCTGCGATTCCACCGATGCTCGTGCCGATTCCGTGAGTGCCGTGGTAGCCCTGCGTGCGGCCGATGATGTGTACGCGGTCCGGCTGCCCGGTGGCTGCGAAGTAGCGGCGGGCCAGTTTGGCGGCCGTTTCGATCGCGTCGCCGCCGCCCAGTCCAAAGAAGATCTTCGCGTCGTCAACGATCGGCTGTGCGCTGGCCGCGAGCCGATCGGCCAGCTCCAGGACCGGCTTGTTCGCGAAGCCTCCGAACGTTTGATAGGTAGCCAGCGTATCCATCTGGGCGCGGGCTGCGTCGGCGATCTCGTGGCGACCGTGGCCAACGTTGACGCACCAGAGGCTGGCCGTGCCGTCGAAATACTTTTTGCCGCCAACGTCCCAGACGTATGAACCCTCGCCGCGCTCAATTACGAACTCATGGCCGCGAACCTGAGCCATGTCGGCAAATGGGTGCCAGAAGCTCGTCTCGCTGGTCAAGGCGTTCCTCGCCCGACCGCTAGGTGATGATCGGGATGATCAGGATCGCGACGATGTTCGCAACCTTGATCATCGGGTTGATCGCCGGGCCAGCGGTGTCCTTGAACGGGTCACCAACCGTGTCGCCCGTCACCGAGGCAGCGTGGGCCTCAGAGCCCTTGCCGCCGAAGGCGCCGTCCTCAATCAGCTTCTTGGCGTTGTCCCAAGCGCCGCCACCGGCCGTCATCATCACGGCGAAGAAGAAGCCGACGACGATCACGCCGATCAGAAGGCCGCCGAGTGCGGCTACGGAGATAAGGCCAACGATTGTCGTAAGAACGATTGGAATAAGCGACGGGATGATCATCTCGCGCTGGGCCGAAGCGGTCACGATGCTGACGCAGGTGCCGTAGTCCGGCTGCTCGGTCCCGTCCATAATTCCAGGCTTCTCACGGAACTGGCGACGGACCTCTTCAACGACCATGCCACCTGCACGGCCCACGGCCTCCATCGAGAGCGCGGCAAAGAGCGTCACCATCATTCCGCCGATCAGCAGACCCATCAGAATTGCGGGATCGTCGATCGGGAAGCTTGTCACGACCCCTTCGGCTGCCAGTTCGGCCTTGAAGCCTGCGAACAGCACGATCGCCGCCAGCACTGCCGAGCCGATCGCGTAACCCTTCGTGACGGCTTTCGTCGTGTTACCGACGGCGTCGAGGGGATCGGTCACGTTGCGGACCTCTTCGGGCATGTTGGCCATCTCGGCGATTCCGCCGGCGTTGTCGGTGATTGGGCCGAACGCGTCAAGCGCAACAATCAGGCCGGTCAGCGAGAGCTGCCCCATCACGGCGACGCCGATGCCGTAGATGCCTTGAACGCCGCCACCGGCGAGCTTCCACGAGCAGAGAACGCCGAGCACGAGCACCAGTGCCGGAAGCGCCGTGGCCTGAAGGCCCTGTGCCAGCCCGGAGATGATGTTCGTCGCGTGGCCGGTCTCAGAGGCTTCTGCCGTTTTGCGGACGGGACGGAAGCGCGTTGAGGTGTAGTAATCGGTGATCACGAACAGCAGCGCGGTGACGACGATGCCGACCAGCGCGCAGAGGTAAAGGTTGAGCACGCTCGGTGGCGCAACTGCTCCAGCAGCGCTCTTGAAGGTGATGCCGTCCATCATCCAGGCCGTAACCGGATAGAAGGCGATTGCCGCGATGATGCCGGAGACCGCGAGCCCTTGGTAGAGGGCGCGCTCGACGTTGCCCTTCTCGCTGCGGACGGCGAATGTGCCGATGATCGAGGCGATGATCGCAACCGCGCCAAGAACGAGTGGGTAGAGCGCGACAGTCGTCTGCTCGTTGAAGGTGAGGACGCCGAGCAGCATGACGGCAACCGCTGTTACCGCGTATGTCTCGAAAAGGTCTGCTGCCATGCCGGCGCAGTCGCCGACGTTGTCGCCGACGTTGTCGGCAATAACTGCGGGGTTGCGAGGGTCGTCCTCGGGAATTCCGGCCTCGACCTTGCCGACGAGGTCAGCGCCGACGTCTGCAGCCTTCGTGAAAATGCCTCCGCCAAGACGGGCGAAGACGGAGATCAGCGACCCACCGAAGCCAAGGCCGATCAGCGCGTCAACGGCCTCTTTTGGTGTCTGGTCGAAGTAGGAGGTCAGCAGGCCGTAGTAGCCGGCAACGCCGAGCAGCGCCAGGCCGACGACGAGCATGCCGGTGATTGCGCCGCCACGAAAGGCAACTTTCAGCGCAGGGCCGATACCGCGGCGGGCTGATTCAGCAACGCGCGCGTTGGAGCGAACCGAGACGTTCATTCCGATATATCCGGCCGCGCCGGAGAGGATGCCGCCGATCGCAAAGCCGATCGCGACATAGATGTCCTGAATGAAGAGCAGAGCGATGAAGAGCACCACTCCCACGCCTGCGATTACGAGGTACTGACGGTTTAGATAAGCGCGCGCACCCTCCTGGACCGCGGCTGAGATGCGCTGCATCTCGGCGTTGCCGGGCGAGAGCGCCAGCAGCTGGGTCGTCGTGAGGACGCCGTAGGCAACGGCGACGAGTGCAGAGACAACAGCAATTAGGACCCCATGGTCGTTAAGAAATGCAGACACAGTCGTTGAATCCTTTTGAAGTGATTGAATTAATAGCGGCCATTAAGGCCGCAGGCGCGGTGCGACAGGGCTATTTGCTGACCCCAGCGCTCATAAGCTAGGCGATCCTACCGGTATCAGCGACGGAAGCGCTCTGCGGTGCCCTATGGCCCGGGTGTCCAGAGTCCGCCGCCCGGCTTCTGCTCAGGCTCTGGTGTGCTGCCAGCTTCAGTTTCGCCCCCGACTTCGCCGCCATCGGGAGCGCCCCCACCCGGCGCCGGGCCGGCTGGTTCGCCCGTGAGCTTCGTGAAGGCAACTTGGAGCTGCGCCAGCGCATCCTTGATCGATGCAGCATTCTCGCCGAGAGCGGGCTCGATCAGCGGCAACAGGCGACGAATCCCTTCGATCGCGATCCCGACCTGTACCGGGTCGGTTTCGTCTTCGGTACCTGGAAGCAGACCTGCCTTGCGAGCGCCAAGGTTAAGCAGCGACACGACGGTCTGGGCAACTAGGTCTTCGACGCGAAGGTTCTTCAGCTCGGCCT
Organism: uncultured Solirubrobacterales bacterium; assembly: GCA_903953065.1. Lineage (GTDB taxonomy): Bacteria > Actinomycetota > Thermoleophilia > Solirubrobacterales > Solirubrobacteraceae > F1-60-MAGs163. Next base: position 180 of record CAJBIG010000213.1, on the reverse strand, counting down.
CGTAGGCGGCGCGCATCTCTTCCTCTGACGGCGGCGCCTGACCTTCGGCCGCGGCGGCGGCCGCTGCTTCGGCGACGATCTCTTCTTCGGGCTGATCTGGTGTTGCGGCTTCGTCGGTCACGACGTTGATACCTCCGTAGGACTTGTGGGCTTGTCGCCCCCGAATGACTGGCGCGTCTG
>CAJBIG010000212.1 GCA_903953065.1 uncultured Solirubrobacterales bacterium | reverse complement strand
GGACGGGCGGATGAACATCATTACGCGCGGCACGAGACCATTTCGCGTAGTTGAGGAGCGCCACGACCTCCCCTCCCCGGCGGCGGTAATCGAATTCCTCGACGACGCAGAAATTGAAGATCCCAGCGGCGACTTCAACGAAGCCCACGCCGAGGCCTGCGAGGCCTACGCCGACCTTGTTGAGCAGGCGACCGACAAACAGCTTGAGCCAGAGGAATTGGCAGCGAAGAGCGCCTACGAGATGGCGGCGACGGTCGACTTCGGCGCCGAAGCAAAGCAGGGTCTGCTCGACCTCCGCTCGGAGGCGAAGCGGATCAGGCTGGTTGCGCAGCTGCTGCGGGCAACCGTCAAGCGGCTTGAGTTTGTTGAGCGCGCGCAGGTTCGTGCGGCATCAAACGGCCGCGTACGCTTCGGCTAGCGCGGCAGACCGCAGACGTTCTTTGCCAGATTGCGCGTTAGCTTCGCGAGCGCAAAGAAGACCGGCGGCTGCGGCCGCGAGCTGTCACTGAAAGCGACCGTTCCAAACTCGGTTCGCACGTTGTAGCGCAGAATCGTGTACTTGCCGGGCTCCAGATCGACCATCTTGCGCGCCGGGCCGGGCTCCTTCTCATCGCCGTTGAGATCGCGGACGATTGCCCGCGCGTCGATCAGCTGAGCGCTGCTGATCTCATACTCCTTGCCGCCGTTGCAGCGGACAGTGCCACCGTCGCCTACGACCATCGTCAGCTTCGCGCCGGGGATCGAACCGCTGCGCTCGAGCACGTAGAGATCGGCCGACGGGCCGCCGCAGCCGGCCACGATCGCCGCGCCGGCGCAAGCCACCGCCAGCGCTGCGAGCCGCCGCTTCACAGCCCAACCGCCGCGCCGCCGCGCCTCGGGTCGCCGCCGCCCTCGCAGCGGCCGCTCTTGAGGTCGCGGGCAACCACCTGTGTGCCGCCAAAGAAGAGATTCGCGGCGCGAAACTTGGCAAGCTCGCGCTCGCCAACATCGACACCACTTAGATCCACGCCAGGCTCAGCGAAGAGCGTGCCGCCCTCGCTGTGAAAGCGTGGTGCGTTGACCGCTGCTTGCACGCCGCTGCCGTGGTCGATCAGGTTGACAACCACTTGCAGAATTGCCGAACGGATCCGATTCGAGCCGGCGCTGCCGATCGCAAGCTCGGCGCTGGCGTCGGAGGCCATCACAACCGTGGGAGCCATCATCGACGGCAACCGCTGACCCGGCGCGGCGCGGAAGAAGCCGAGCGGATTTAGATCCTCTTCACCCATCATGTTGTTGAGGTGGATTCCCGTTCCCGGAACCACGACGGCCGAGCCTTCGCCGTTCGAGCAGGTAACCGAGCAGGCACGGCCATCGTTGTCGATCACGCTTACGTGCGTCGTAGAGCCAAGGTTGGCGGCAAGAAAGCGGCGCATGAAATCAGGGTCGATTAGGCCGGCCGTGAACTGCGGCGTTCGCAGCGCCTGCGCTTCGTCGACTACTTCGAGCAGTTGAGCGTTGGTCGGAACGCCTTCGGGGCAGATCTGCTGCAAGCGCGAGAAGGCCAACACCAGCAACGCGCCACCGGCCGACGGCGGCGGGTTCGTGAGGATCGTGCGGCCGCGATATTCGGCGGCGGCTGGCTCACGCGCGATCACCTCGTAGGCGGCAAGGTCGGCGAGGTCGAGCAGGCCGCCGAGCTCCTGCACCTCGGCGACGATCGCGTCGGCGATGTCGCCGGTGTAGAACGGCGCCGCGCCGTCGGTTCCAAGCCGCTCGATCGTCTCTGCCAGCTGCGGGCTGGCGAACGGTTCCCCGAGCGCCAGCGGCAGTCCGTCACGCGTGAACTCATCGAGCGCGCCGGGCGTGGAACGGAGAATCGCTTCGAGAATCTCGAAGACGTAGGCCTGCGCCTCGTTCAGCGGCACGCCCTCACGCGCCAGCCGCGCGGCAGGGGCAGCCAAGTCGCTCAAGGGCAGTGTGCCCCAGCGTTCCGCGGCGGCGGCGATTCCCGCTGGGCTGCCGGGGACGCCGCAGGAAGCCGCGCCGCAATGAAAGGTCTGCGTTGCGTCACCAAACGAAACCTCAACCGCTTCAAGCGGCGCGTGGTCGACGTCGGCGCCGTGGCCGGGGGCGGCGACGAAGAAGTCGAGCAGCGTTGGCTCCTCACCGGCTCCGGCGACGAGCATGTAGCCGCCGGCGCCGGGGCCGGTCAAGAGTGGTTCGCAAACCCATGAAGCGAGCATCGCCGCGACCGCCGCGTCAACCGCGTTGCCGCCGGCGCGCAGAACCTCAGCACCAACTTCGGCAGTCGTCTGGTGGCCTGCGGCGACCATTCCCGTAGCGCCGCTCATCGAACGTAAAGTAGTGGCTACCGATAAGGCTGCGGATCCAGGCAGCCGAAGGCTGACTAGCCGCCGGGCATGAACTCGGGCACATCGAGCGTGTCAACGCCGGTGCCCGTGCGAACAGTGTTCTTGCCTGAGCGGCCACCGCGACCGCGTTCGACGCGTGGTTCGCCGGCCGGCTCTTCAACTCGCTGACGCCGTGCGCGGTGCGCAGTCTCTCCGTAGCGGGTAGCAACAACGGTGACCCAAACTTGGTCGTCAAGCGCGTCGTCAACCATTGCTCCGAAGATGATTGTGGCGTCCGGGTGCGCTGCCTCGGCAACCGCCTTGGCGGCCTCGTTGATCTCCCACAGAGAGAGGTCGCTGCCACCGGTGATCGAGAGCAGGATCGAGCGAGCGCCGTTGATGTCGGTCTCCAGCAGCGGCGAGGCAACGGCCTGCGCAGCGGCGTCGAGGGCGCGAGATTCGCCGGTTCCCATCCCGATTCCAAGCAGCGCCGGCCCAGCGTCCGACATGATCGTGCGAACGTCGGCGAAGTCGAGGTTGATGATCCCCGGCAGCGTGACGAGGTCTGAGATGCCTTGGACGCCTTGACGCAGAACGTCATCGGCGATTCGGAAGGCTTCGACCATCGAGGTGCGCTGATCGAGCACTTCGAGCAGCCTGTTGTTGGGGACGACGATCAAGGTGTCAACCTCTTCGCGCATTGCGTCAATGCCGAGCGATGCAGTCGAGGAGCGACGGGTTCCCTCAAAGCCGAATGGTCGCGTGATGATGCCGACCGTCAGTGCGCCGACCTCCCGCGCGATGCGAGCGACAATCGGCGCGGCGCCGGTGCCCGTGCCGCCGCCGGCTCCGGCGGCGACGAAGACCATGTCCGATCCCTTGAGCAGATGCTTGATGCGGTCGTAATCCTCCATCGCGGCGGCGCGGCCGAGCTCTGGGTCGGCGCCTGCGCCGAGCCCGCGAGTCAACGCTTCACCGATGTGTACGGTCACGTCGGCCTGGGTCTGCTGGATCGATTGAACGTCGGTGTTAACGGCGATGAACTCGACGCCGGCGATGCCAGCTTCGATCATCCTGTCGACGGCGTTTACGCCGGCGCCACCTACGCCGACTACGCGCAGTACAGGGCCGCCCTTTTTGGCCTTGGGCGAACGGTTGCCGACTGGGTCTGGTGCCGGCGGCATCAGCGGCGGCTCAATCACCGGCGCGTCAAGGATGTCGTCGGGGATCTCAGAGCTGAAGGCGCTGCGCAGGCGCTCCTGCGGGGTCGGCGCGACGCGCGTCTCCGGCTCGCGGCCGGCGTCTGTCTGCGGCTCTTCCGGGCTGGCAGCCTTCGTCGGCTCAGCGGCCTCGCCTTCCGGCGTGCCCTTCTCGGTGCGGCGGAAGAGTTCAGAGAGCGGGCCTTCACGCATGCTTGCGCGGCTTTTCTTGTCCTTAGCCATGTGAGAGAACCTCCTTGGCGAGAGCACGGTAGGAATCTGCGGCACTGCCGTTCGGCTCGTACTTGAGCACCGACATCCCCTGGACGGGAGCCTCGGCGAAGCGGATCGTCTTCTTGATCCGTGAAGCGAAGACGCGGTCGCCGAAGTTCTCTTCGAGAATCTCGATCGCCTCCTTGGCGTGAACCGTGCGGGTATCCATCAGCGTCGGCAGGATGCCTTCGATCTCGATCTCCGGGTTTAGGTTTTCGCGGATCATCTGAAGCGTGTTCTGGAGCTGGATCAGCCCGCGCATTGAGAGATATTCGCACTGCACCGGGACGATCACCTTGTTCGCCGCTGTCAGCGCGTTGATCGTGAGCAGGCCAAGGCTTGGCGGCGTGTCGATGCAGACGAAGTCGTAGTCGTCGGAGACTTCCATCAGCGACTTTTGAAGTGAACGTTCGCGGCCAATCTTCGTTGACATTGCGATCTCTGCGCCGGCGAGGTCGATCGAGGCCGGGGCCAGGTCGATCTCACGCGTGACGATTACGTCACGGATTGGCTTGTCGTGCACGAGCACGTCGTAGATCGAGTTGTCGAGCGTGTCAGGGTCGATTCCCTGCGACATCGTCAGGTTGCCCTGAGGATCCATGTCAATGCAGAGCACGCGGTGGCCTGATTCGGCAAGCGCAACGGCAAGGTTGAGCGTCGTCGTCGTTTTGGCGACTCCACCCTTCTGATTTGCGAATGCGATGACTTTTGGTTTTTTCATTTCCACGCGAATGCTCCGGTCGGCTGTTGGACCCGTACTCGCGCTGTATTCGCAACTGCCAGCCCTATTCCTTCCCGAAACCGCAGCATTTGCGAGAACTCGGTCAAATCGTCAGCGCCTAGCCTCTCTGGGGCAATGAGTTCTTCTCTTGACAGCGAGCTGCGGGATTGCTCGGTCGTGATCTGCGCCGGCTCCGGCGGAGTTGGCAAGACGACGACGGCCGCTGCGATTGCGGCCGGCCTGGCGGCGAGCGGCAAGCGCGTGGCGGTTGTAACGATCGACCCGGCGCGGCGCCTCGCCGACGCGCTGGGCTTGGAGCAGCTGACAAACCAGCCTGAGCTCGTTGACGGCAAGCGCTTCGCCGGGGCAGGACTGAAGATCGAAGGCGAGTTGTGGGCGATGACGCTTGACTCGCAAAGAACCTTCGACGAGCTGATCGAAACGCTCTCGCCCGACGCGCAGACGCGCGACCAGATTCTCGACAACAGGATCTATCAGCAGCTCTCCGGCGCCGTCGCCGGCTCGCAGGAGTTCACAGCGATAGCGAAGCTCTATGAGCTCGACCGCTCAGGCCGCTTCGACGCGATTGTGCTCGACACGCCTCCTTCACGCAACGCGCTCGACTTCCTTGACGCCCCTGACCGCCTGACCGGCTTCTTCGTCGGTCGCGAGCTGCAGCTCGTGCTGGCGCCGACCGGCGTTGCGGCTCGCGCGCTGGGAGTCGCCACCGGCGCGATCCTCGGCGGGCGGAAGCGAATTACCGGTGCCGAGCTGCTCGAAGATCTTTCCGTCTTCTTCCAGGCACTTGGCGGGCTGATAGATGGCTTCCGCGAGCGCGCCGAGGCCGTTCGAACTCTGCTGACCGACCCGCGAACAACCTTTCTCGTGATCACCTCGCCGCAGCGTGACTCGGCCGAAGAGGCGATCTTCTTCGCCGACAAACTGCGCAGCGCGAAGATGAACTTTGGCGCGCTGATCATCAACCGCGTCCACTTCGTCGGCAGCGAAACTGAACCGGCGCCGGCGCTGGCGACGGTCGCTGGCCAGCTCAGCGGCGAGTTTGACGAACCACTGGCGGCGAGGTTGCTGAGCAGCTACTCCGACTCCCTGGCGCAAGCTGAGCGCGACGCGGCAACGATCGAACGCCTAATCGAGGAGACCGGCGAGCTTGAACCGGTGATAGTGCCCGAGCTGGCCGGCGACGTTCACGATGTTGAAGGGCTGGTCGCGATCCACGACCAGCTCTTTGCTGCGCACTAAAAAGGCGGGCGCAGCGATTCGAACTGGTCGGTGCCTTGATCAATCGGCGGCGGCGGGCTGAACTCGGGCGCTTCTTCATGCGCCATCTCCGGCTCGGCGTCCTCCAACAGAATTGAGTCGGCAAGACCAACAAGGTCGCCGCTGAGGTGGCCGCAGCAAGCGTCGCGCAGCAGCGCCCTTAGGTGCCCGTCGAGTTCACTGACGTAAGGCTGCAGCTTTAGATCGCGATCAACGCCGGCGATCAGGGCCGGCTCCAGCGCGGCGGCGTGGGCGATCCGCTCGGTCATGGCGGCGCGACGTTCGCGTTCAGCGCAGAGCGCGGCAAGGCGGCCAGGCATCCGCCCGCTGGCAGGCCCTTCAGGCTCGAGCAGCGCGCGAGCGACGAGCAGCAGGTCGGTCAGCGCCTCAGCGGCAAGGACTCGCTGGTGTGCCATCTCGTAGCGGCGCAGCGCCCAGGCCAGCTCACCGGACTTCGGCTCGCGGCGGCCGACAAGGCTGAGGAAGGCGCGCAGCTCATCCTCTTGCGCCGGCTCAATTAGAACCAGCGGCTCAATCTCGCCCGAGTCGGCGCTGAGCGCAACCGCCTGCCACGGCCCAGCGCCAATCCGCGACCAGCCGAGCGGCGCGATCGCAACCGGGTCGGGATGGTAAAGCCGTAGCCCTGCGGCCAGTTTGCGCAGCGAAGTGCGCGACGCCTGCAATGGCCCAACATCGCCCGGAACCGGGGAGCGACGGGCGATCACAATCGTCTGCGGACTGCCGTCGAGCCGCGACCAGCGCGCCTCGTCGGGCGCATCGTCGAAGCGCTCGCCGCGTGCCAGCGTCAAACCGTCACCGAGGCTGACCTCTTCGGAACCAAGCTCAACGCCGAGCAGCACGGCGACAACGGTGTGTTCGGCGCGCTCCTCGGCAACGCAGCGCTCGAGCTCAAGGTAGGCCTTGTCGAAGCAGCGCTCGTCGAAGACGAAGTCGTTGGAATCGACGAAGACTCGAGCCAGGAAGCAGTGCAGCGCAGCGTCGGCGCTTTGGCGGCCGGGACCGGGCGGGCGGACGCCTTGGGAGTCGAGGTAGTCGGCGAGACTGCCGATCGCGATCAGCGCGTGGGCGGCGGGCAGAAAAGTCGGTAGGCGCGC
>CAJBIG010000211.1 GCA_903953065.1 uncultured Solirubrobacterales bacterium | reverse complement strand
CCCGCGAGACGCCGCTGCGGCGCCGCTGGGCGATCTTCTGGATTCTCTTGAGTCTGCTGCCTGTGGTCGCCGTGGCGCTCGTCTACCTCGACCAGTTTGCGCTCTCGCCGTTGACACTAATCTGGTTCATCTTCCTGACGCTGGCGGGCGGCACTCCGTCGCTGCTGGCTGCACTCGGCTGGTGCCTCGCCTGCGGCGCCGGCGCCGCAGCATTGCTGCGCGCCGTGCGTCGTGATCGTCTGCCCGATCAGGCGATTACGGTCCGCGGCCCAGCCAGCTACGCCGGACCGGGTTCGCTCGGTGGAGTCGATTCAGCTCGTCGCCGCTGAAGAATCGTCGCCGACGCGGTGCTCGTATCCGTGGAGCTCTACCTGCTCGCCGCCACGGCCAACGAAACGAACTTCAGCCGGGCCATCGAACACGCCACCGACGCGGATCAAACCGGCCACATTCGCCGCAGCGCCTTCAGGCATACAGACGCATAGCTCGAAGTCTTCACCACCGCTGGCGGCAAACTGCGCGGCGTCGCGCCCCAGCTCGGCGGCAATCTGCTCAACGCCTGCCGCTAGCGGGATTGCGGCTAGGTCGATCTCTATTGTGACGCCGCTGCGAGCAGCGATCTCGCCGGCATCGGTGGCGAGACCGTCCGAGAGGTCGATCAGCGCATCGGCGCCGGCGCTGCGCAGCCGGCGAGCGCAATCGAAACGAGGTTGTGGCCGAAGCTGAGCCGAGATCAGCGCTTCGCCCAGCTTCCTGTCAAGCCCGCTACCGGCAGCACCTTCGAGCAGAGCGAGACCTGCCGCCGCACCGCCGAGCGGGCCGCTGACAAATACGCCGTCGCCGGCTTTCGCTCCGCCACGACCGATCAGCTGCTTGGCGTCGTCGCTCCAGCCGACGACGGTAACCGAGCAGAAGAGCGTTGGTGAGCGAACCAAATCGCCGCCGGCAACCGTCACGCCGGTCTCCTTGGCCAGCGCTTCGATCGAAGCTGCGAGGCTCAGCACGTCGCTCTCGCTGAGATCGCTCGGAATGCCGAGCGAGATGTATGCCTCGCCGGGCTCGGCGGCCATCGCTGCGAGGTCCGAGAGGGCGACGGCCAGCGCTTTGTGGCCGACGTCGGCGACGGAGACGCGGTCGTCGTCGAGGCGGAAATGGATTCCGTCGACGATCGAATCGACGCTCGTCACGCAATAGGGCTTCGAACTGACGACGGCGCAGTCGTCGCCGATCCAGCCGACGTTGCGCTCGCCGCGCTGGGCAAAGAGCTGCTCAAAGGCGCCGATGAGCGAGCGTTCGCTCAACTCAAACCCCCGCTAACGGTGGCGGTAGACGATCCGCGCGCGGTCAAGATCGTAAGGCGAAACTTCAACGCGGACGCGGTCACCGGGGAGGATTCGAATCCGGTAGCGGCGCATCTTGCCTGCTACGTGACCGAGAACCAGATGGCCGTTGTCGAGTTTGACGCGGAACATCGCGTTTGGCAGCGCCTCAACGACGTCGCCCTCGAACTCGACTTTCTCTTCTTTGGCCATCAGCGCTGACCGTAGCAGTCGCTGCGCCCGTTAGCCGGGCGTAACGCCGCCGGTGCCTGGGTCAACGGGCGTTGGCTCGGGCGTTGGTTTTGGAGTTGGTCTTGGTTTCGGTACCGGTGTCGGTGTCGGTGTCGGGTTCGGCGGCGATTCGTACTGCCCACCGTTATTTCCGCCGTCCTTCTTCTTCTTGTCCTTGTCCTTCTTGTCCTTATCCTTGGCGAGCGGATCGACGGCGTCGCCGGGCGCACCCTCTGTTGCATAGGTGCCGAGGAACTCTTCCGCTACGAACGGCTCTTTCGGCTCCGCGAAGGGGTCGCAGGGACGGCCTTCCATCGCCGTCGTCATGAAGTCGCGCCAGATGCTGGCCGGCGCTGCGCCGCCCGACATCCCGCCCATTGAGATCGCTGCGTCCGGGTAGCCGACCCAGACCGTCGTGTTGAGCGAGCTCGTGAAGCCACCGAACCAAGCGTCGGTCGAATCGTTCGTCGTGCCGGTCTTTCCGGCCACTGGGCAGCCGAGCTGGGCGCCGGTGCCGGTGCCGCCAATCACGTTTGCTTCCATCGCCTTGACTGCCTCGAAGGTCTGCCCGTCCGTGAAGGCCTTGACGCGCCCGCGGCGCCCGAGTGAGCTGTCGACGCGGCCGTCGGCGAACTCAACCTTCTTAATCGCAACTGCGCGCGTCCGCCAGCCACCGTTGTTGATTGTTGCGTAGGCGCGCGTCATTTCAAGTGGGGTGACACCGTTGGTTAGGCCGCCGAGCCCTTCCGCCGGGTAGGCGTCGAGCTTGCTCGTGATGCCGAGGTCGTAAGCGGCGCGGCGCACCTCTTCCGGCCCAACGTCGAGGTCGAGCTGCTGGAAGATCGTGTTGTCTGACTTCACCAGCGCCTGGAAGACCGACATAGAGCCACCGTAGGAGTGGTCGTAGGTTTGGACGTCGATCGGAGTCCCCGTTCCCTTGTCGACGAACTTCAGCGGCTTCGATTCGTAGGTCGTGGCATTGATGTCAACGCCTTGGCGCAGCGCTGCCATCAGCACCATCACCTTGAAGGTCGAGCCCGGCTGACGATGCCCTTGGGCTGCGAGGTTGAACTTGGAAGCCGAGTAGTCGCCGGAAGAAGCCATTGCCTTGATCTCGCCGGTCTTGGGATCCATGCTGACAACGGCCGATGAGGGGCCGCCAGTTCCGAGGTTGGCAGCGATCGCCTCGCGGGCGCGGCGCTGGAGCTTCAGGTTGACGGTCGTGTAGACCTTCATCCCGCCGGCCTTGACGCGCTCGGCGCCATAACGGGCGATCAGCTCCTTCTTGACGTAATCGAAGAAGTAACCCTCGCGTCGCTGCGCGTAGTAGCGGCTGTTCTTGACGCCGAGTGGCTCGCGGTTGGCCGCGGCGGCCTGGTCGGCGCTGATGTAACCCTGCTCCTTCATCTTGGCCAGCACCTGAGCGCGGCGCTCGCGAGCCAGATCGGGCGCTAGGAACGGGTTGTACTGCGATGGCGCCTGCGGCAGTCCGGCCAGCAGCGCCGACTGGCTCAGCGTCAACTCGCTCGAGGCCTTGCCGAACAGAACGCGCGACGCCGCGCCGACGCCGACGGCGGTCTGGCCGCCAACGGTGCCGTAGGGGACATTGTTGATGTATTCGTTGAGAATCCAGCGCTTGCCCGCGGCGCCGGGGTGGCGCAGTTCGATGTCTGTCGCCAGCTTTGCCTCGCGGATCTTGCGGTCGATCGTTCGCTCGCGGCCGCCTTGGTACATGTTGCGCACCAACTGCATCGTCAACGTCGATCCGCCCTGAACGGTCGCTCCGCTTGAGAAGTTCTTCACTGCCGCTCGCGCAACGCCCTCGTAATCGACGCCGTTGTGTTTGTAGAAGCGCTGGTCCTCGATTGCGACGGTCGCGTCGCGCATCTCCTGCGTAATCTGCGAGGGCTTCACGGGGGTTCTCAGCACGTCGCCTTGGATGAAGCCAAGCCGCGTCCCGTCGGCGGCATAGACGGTTGAGGTGGCGCCCTGCTCAGCCGGTTTCAGTTCACTCAACTTTGGCGCCGAAGAGGCGATCGAAGCGAGGTAGCCAAAACCTCCTAGAACGGCGATGAATGCCGCAGCTCCACCTACTGCGAGCAGGGCGAAGATGGCCCGCCCGGCTCCTGCCTGGCTGCGACGACGACGAAGTTTTCGGCTGCGTAAAGACACGTGGCTAGTTGTTCGCGGCAGTCTTGCCGGCACCTTCCAAAAGTGCCCATTCCTGCGACGAAGAGAGACAATTCTAGCTGGTGGAGTAAGCGCAAAGCGCCGATTCGGTGGCAGGTTCGCGAGGCCGCTTGGGGAATATCACTCAAAGAATGGCTCAATCACTCCCGGCCGAGCTGCCGGAGATCATCTCGCTTGACGCGCTCGGCACGCTGATCGAGGTCGTCGACCCGGTCGGCGGCCTTGTCGCAGCCCTTGCCCAGCGCGGCGTAACGGTCAGCAGCGAGCAGGCAGCGGAGGGGCTGGGCGCCGAGATGGCCTACTACCGCGCCAACAGCGCTTTCGCAGGCACTCCCGAAGCGCTCGAGCAGCTGCGAGACCGCTCGACCGAGGTGCTCACTGAAGCGTTGCCGCAGTCGGCCTCGGTGATCGGCTTTGCCGCAATGCGCGAATCGCTCGGCGAGGCGGTCCGCTTCGCCCCCTTCCCGGAGGTTGACGCTGTCCTCGACGCCCTGCGCGCTGCCGGTGCACGGCTGGTGATAGTCAGCAACTGGGATATTTCGCTCTACGAGGTGCTCGATCAGATCGGGTTGCGCGAGCGCGTTGATGCAGTCGTAATCTCGGCAGAGGAGGGGCTGGCGAAGCCCGATCCCGAGTTGATCAGGCGTGCCGTCAGTCGAGTTGGCGGTGGCCCTGAATCGACGGTTTGGCATGTTGGCGACGACCCGGCATCCGATCTGGAACTTGCGCGAGCGGCGGGGGTTCTCCCTGTGCTCGTAGACAGGTACGCCCAATACGGCTCCTTCGACGAGGTGATCGTGCTCGATTCGCTCGAAGGTCTACTGCCTCCTGATCGCTAAGGTTGCGGCCGATGTCGACCGCTTACCCAGAAGGGCTTGAGGCGCCGTTCGTCCATCCGCCGCCGCCGCAGCGGCCGGAGCTGCCAGATGGAGTTGATCCAACCGCGCTGGCACCGAACTGGCGCGTCTG
>CAJBIG010000210.1 GCA_903953065.1 uncultured Solirubrobacterales bacterium | reverse complement strand
TCCAGCAGCTGTTGAAGGTTTCGATCTTGAACTGTGGCCACCAGTTCGCGCAGGTCGGCCTCCATCGTTGCGGCGTCACGCGGCGGGCCGTCAACGAGGTCGGCTTCGTCAAAGCTGCCTGCTTCGGGCTCAAGCAGGTCGTAGAGCTTCAGCTGCGGGCCGTACTTGGGGTTGACTTCAAAGCGGGCTCGAACGCGGACCGGTGACCCCGGCTTGCAAAGTTCGAGCGCCTCGTCGTAATTGTCCCAAACCATCCCAGTAAGCGAGCCGCTGCGGTCGCCGAGCGAGAGTCGCAAGAACGAGCCGCCTGCTTTCTTGTCGCGCAGCTCTGCGCTGCGCACGAGCAGCACTTGATCTAGATCGTCGCCGTCGCTGAATTCACTAAGCAGCACGTCGGCAACGGTAGGGACGCTTTCGGACGGGAGAGGGGCAATTCGCATAGGCTTGTAGTCGCTTCGAGTGAGAGATAACTGACAGATGCAACAGACAGCGATAATTACCGGCGGAACCGGTGGCCTTGGAGCCGCGGTTGTCGCGCGCTTCATCGCCGGTGGCTGGCGTGTGATTGTTCCTTGGGTTAACGAAGCGGAGCTTGAGCGCGTTGAGCGCAGCGACAATCTTGTCCTTGTTCAAGCCGACCTCTTTGACGAGCAGGCCGTTGCCGGCCTCGCGGCGGAGGCGGGCCCCGACCTGCGCGCCGTCGTCAATCTCGTCGGCGGTTTCGCGGCAGGCGGCCGCCTGCACGAAACAAACGTCTCCGAGCTCGAGGCGCAGCTGCGGATCAACCTGACCCCGGCTTGGCTCGTAACAGCAGCCGGGATCCCGGCAATGCTCGCCGCCGGTGAGGGGGCGATCGTCTGCGTCTCCTCGCGGACCGCGTTGGAGCCATTTTCGGGCGGCGCGGCCTACGCAACGGCCAAGCGTGCTGTGCTGGGACTCGTCGATGCGCTCCACGTCGAGTACCACCACGACGGCATCCGCACCAACGCTGTCCTTCCCTCAACGATTGACACGCCCGGAAATCGCGCTGCAATGCCTGATGCCGATCCAGCCGATTGGGTGACAGCGGCACAGATCGGTGCCACAATCTTTGACCTCTGCAGTTCAGATTTTGCCGCAACAAGCGGTGCCCATATCCCTGTATACGGAAAGGCCTAATTAATGCCCCTGCGTCGACGTTCCCGCGACACCGCACCAACTGCCACTGCCGCCGGTGTCCCGGCTCCTGCCGCGACGACAACACCGGCCGCTGTCGGCGCACTTGGCGAACTGCGCGCCGGTGTTGACCTTGGCGGCACAAAGATCCTCGTCGTCGTCGTTGACGGCAACAACAAGGTTCTCGCCCGCTCGCGCGCTGCAACGCCGCACGAAGGTGGGCCGCAGGCCGTCGCCGACCAGATCGCCGACAACATCGACGACGCGCTCGGCCAGGCCGGTGCCGACGCAAAGCACCTCAAGGGGATTGGCGTATGTTCGCCGGGCTCGGTCGACCAGGCCGCCGGTACCGTTGCCAACGCGAGCAACCTGCCCGATTGGATCGAACCGTTCCCGCTCGGTGGTGTGCTCTCGCAGCGCTTCGGCAATCTGCCGGTGCGCCTCGGCAACGACGTCAGCGTTGCAGTCAACGCTGAGTACAAGCTCGGCGCCGGTCGGCCCTATGACTCGCTGCTTGGAGTTTGGTGGGGAACCGGCGTTGGTGGCGGGTTAATCATCGACCGTCGCCAGTGGGACGGGCGCGGCTACGCAGGAGAATTTGGTCACATGGTGATCGAACTTGGCGGCGCGAAGTGTGGCTGCGGCAACCGCGGCTGCGTCGAGGCTTACGCCGGACGCCGCGACATGGAGGCCTGGGTTCGCAAGCAGCGCAAGAAGGGCAAGAAGACCGACCTCGTCAAGATCATGAAGCACCGTGAGCGTGAATCATTTACGAGCGGCATCTGGGCGAAGGGCATTCGCAACGACGACAAGCTCGCCGCCAAGGCAGTCGATCGCGCAATCGCAGCGATCGCCGCTGGTATTGGATCTACCGTCAACCTGCTCGACGTTCCCGCGGTTGTGATCGGTGGAGGTATGGGCGAGCGCTTTTTCAGTGACCGCCAGGCCCAGTTCGAGAGTGAGACCGCCAAGCACCTGTTCCGCAAGGAGGCGCCCCCGGCGCTGCTGGCTACAGAGCTCGGCGATGACGGCGGCGCGCTCGGCGCTGCCCTGCTGGCGCTTGCCGGCTCGAACTAAATACGGTCAAGAACTGCGGTCACGGCGCTTTATGAGCGCCGCCAACTGTGCTAGAAAATAGAAGATGACCGACGCCCAAACGGTGGTCCAGAATGATTCATCCGAGTTGCCTCGGCAGGAGCTGCTGAAGGCTTCTCCGCCGATGTTCGGCACTCCGTGGCTCGATCGCTTCACGCGGGTTCACGTTGCCGTTGTGCCGGTTGTCTTCATTCCTGTGATTGTCGCCTTTGCGATTCTCGGCCTGCGCGAGATCGTCTTCTGGCAGGGGTTCCTCTGGGCAGCGGCTGGCTACGCGGTTTGGACGCTCACCGAGTACTGGCTCCACCGCGTCGTCTTCCACTTCGAGCCTGACCACCCGCTCGGCGCGCGACTCCACTGGATGATCCACGGCGTCCACCATGACCATCCGAACGACCCGATGCGTCTGGTGATGCCGCCGTCGGCTTCGATTCCGCTTGGGCTGATCTTCATCGCCGCATTTCAGCTGCTGCTGCCGTTCTCGCAGGCCTGCATGCTCAGCGCCGGCTTCTTCATCGGCTACCTCACCTACGACATGACGCACTACTACCTGCACCATCGCCGGCCAACGACGGCCGTTGGCCGCAAGCTTCGCGAGCTTCACATGCGCCACCACTTTCAGGATCACGATCGCGGCTACGGCGTCAGCGCGCCGTACTGGGACAACGTCTTCGGCACGGCGCCGAAGTCGCGCAGCGAAGAGTGAGGCTGGCGGGGCGTCTAGGGGGAGGACCCGCGGATAGCGTCTGTGTGCCAAGATCGTTGGATGCTCAAACGCGGCTGGCTGGTACTGACCGTAATCGCGATCGTCGGGCTGGCGCTTGCAACGAGTGCGCCGGCGGCGGTCAAGAGCGCCAGCGTCAGCGCCGGGGCGCTGCGCGCGACGCTCAGCCCTTCGCCATTAAAGCTCAGCTTCAGCGACAGCCGTGGCCGGCCGGTCCTCACTACAAGGTCGGGCTTGAAGAACAGCGCCGACGGAACATTCGGCTTCCAAGTTGGCGGCAAGTGGTTCCACGCGACTAAGGCCGCATCGGTCGCTCGCAGCGGCTCGGCGGTCAAGGCCATATTGGCAACCAACGATCCAGCAAGAAGGACGATCACGGTCACCGTCAGCCGCGACGCCGACGGCATCATCACCGTCACTTCGCTCGTGAGCGGCGCCGAAGTCGCCGCAACGGCCGTGTCCTTCGCAACGCATAGGGGTGAGCGATTCCTGGGCTTTGGTGAGCGCTCGAACGCCGTCGATCAGGCGGGCAAAGAGGTTAAGAGCTTCGTCTCCGACGGGCCTTGGCTGAAGAACGAGCGCGAGTTCATGAAGAACATCATCCCCGTCGCCGGGCTCGACTCGCGCGACGACGCGACCTACTACCCGATCCCCTGGCTGCTCTCGACGGCGGGCTTCGGTGTGCTCTCCGATAACGATCAGAACGTCGTCCATCGCCTTGGTAGCGAGACGCGCCAGGCTTGGAGCGTTGAAGCTGCTGCGCAGGAATTGAAGCTGCGCGTCTTTGCTGGTCCGAAGCCAGCCGACGCGCTGCGGCGGATGAGCGCCCGCGTCGGGCGTCAGCCGCGCGCCGCAGCACCGTTCTTCTTCGGCCCCTGGTTTCAATCCGACGGATCCTCGATTGAGGGCGCCGCCGCGATGAAGGCCGCTGACGCGCCGATTTCGCTGATGCAGACCTACGCGCACTGGCTGCCCTGCGGTGTGGGCACTGCTAGCCGCGAGAGCGACATTCAACAGTTGACTGCGCTGCACAGCGCCGGCTTGGCCGTCACGACCTACTTCAACCCAATGATCTGCACCTCGTATCAGCCGACATTTGACGAGGCTGCTGCCGCAGGCGCGCTCGGCAAAGACGCTGCCGGCGGTGCATACAAGTACATCTACACAACCTCGCGCCAGTTTCCGGTCGGTCAGTTTGACTTCTCTTCTGCCGCCGGCGTTGATTTCTTCGGCAAGCTGCTCGGCGAGGCATATGACGCTGGCCACGACGGTTGGATGGAAGACTTCGGTGAGTACACGCCGCAGGACATGAGGTCGGCCGATGGGACGCCCGGCAGCGCTATGCACAACCGCTACCCGCTGCTCTACCACGGCGCTGGATACAAGTTCGCCAGTAGCAAGCCGCGTCCGCTGGCCCGCTTCAATCGCTCCGGTTGGACTGGATCGGCGAAGTATTCGCAGATTGTCTGGGGCGGCGATCCAACTACCGACTGGGGCTACGACGGGCTCGCTTCCGCAGTTCGTAATGGACTGACGATGGGTCTTTCAGGCGTTTCGCTGTGGGGCTCGGACATCGGCGGCTTCTTCTCGATCACGAGCACACCGCAGACGACACCGGAGCTGCTGCGCCGCTGGATCCAGTTCGGCGCCGTCTCGGGAGTGATGCGCAACGAGGCTGATGGAATCCAGATCGCAGCCAGCGGTGAGCGCGCCCAGCCGCTCGACGCTGACGTACTGCCGGTTTGGCGCCGTTACGCGAAGCTGCGCACGCAGCTCTACCCCTACCTCGCGGCGACCGAAGCCGAGTACGACCGCAGCGGATTGCCGATCATGCGCCACCTCGCGCTAACCGACCCATCTGACGCGAAGGCGACAGCGCGCGATGACGAATTCGGCTTTGGGCCCGATCTGCTGGCCGCGCCGGTACTGAAGGCGGGGGCAACAAACCGCAGCCTCTACCTGCCGAAGGGAACTTGGATCGACTTCTGGCGCTCAGTCGCCTACAACACTGGCGACGGTTCGTTCTCCGTCAAGGCAACCAAGGCGCTCACTGGCGGCCGCCAGGTAACGCTTCCGGCGCCTGCCGATGAACTTCCCCTGCTGGCAAAGGCTGGCGCCGTGATTCCGATGCTACCGGCCGACGTTGAGACGCTCAGCGACTACGGCAGCGGCGTTGTTCATCTCGCCGACCGACTCGATCGGATGCATCTAGTCGCATTCCCGAGCGGAAGCTCCAGCGCCGCGCTAGGCGCTGGGTCGGAGCGGGTGACATCGACCGAAGCGAAGCGCAAGTGGACGCTTCAGATCAACGGCAGTCGCTCGCGGACGTACACGATCGATGCTGGCCTCGGCGCGCTGCGGTTGCCACTTAAGGTCTGCTCGGTCGCCGTCAATGGTTCCAAGTTGCCAGCAACCGCTTGGCAGTTCGATGCCGCCGCCAAGACGCTACGGGCGACGATCACGACGACCAAAGCGACCGTCGTCGCGAGCGGCTGTTAGCCAACTGCCGCGCACAGGTTTTACTTTGCTGTAACGTCGCGGCGGTCGTCGTTGGGACGGCATGGGGTCTTAGCTATGGGGGAGAGTTAGATGAAGCGTTTGATGGTTGGTGCCTGCTGCGCAATCAGTGCGATCGCGATCCTTCCGGCCGCAGCTTCGGCGCGGACCGACTTCGCTGGCCAGGCATTCCAAGTGCTCGCGCCTGGCGCCGATGGCAACCTGCCGCTAACGCGCAACTCGACCGACCAAGCCGAGCTCTACGACTCGCTGACGCCTCTGCGCGGCAACGTCAAAGCGGCAGACCTCAAGACCAAGTTCCTGTCAGAGAAGTTCGGCCCAGCCGGCAAGATCGTCAAGACCGAGAGCACCGGCCGCAAGGGCCTAAAGATCGTTCGCGCCGCCGACGGAATTCCCCACATCACCGGCAAGACTCGCTGCGACGTCACATTCGGCATGGGCTACGTCGCCGCTAAGGACCGCGGCCTGCTCCTAGGGCTCGGCCTCGGGCCGGCGTTCGCCGCCACGCTCGACATCCCCGGCATCAACGCGTTCGGCCTCGTCACTTCAGGCCGCAAGTTCACTCCGAGCGCTGCAGCGGTGAAGTTTGTTGCCGATCAGGCCAAGCTGATGACGAAGTACGGCAAGGAAGGCAAGGAAGTACTCGCCGACCTCAAGTGTTGGGCAGACGGCGTCAACGCCTTCAACCTGCGCGAGCGCGCGCCAGCCGACCGCATGCCGCGCGTCGGCTTGACGGAAGCGATCGCAGCCTACGCCTTCATCGGCTCGATCTTCGGCAACGGTGGTGGCGGCGGAGTCGATAGCTCGATGTTCCTGAACCAGCTTCAGACCAAGTTTGGCGTTGCAGACGGTACGAAGATCTATCGCGAGCTAAGTCAGACAAACGAGGCCGAAGCGGCAACCTCGATCCCGAAGGCCTTCCCGTACAACCTCGTTCCGACCGGCCCGACTCCAGGATCGCCGCCCGTTGACCCGGGTTCCAAGGGTGCTGCAGCGGCCGCAACGCTCGCAGCAACTGCTTCGAGCCACAAGATTGCCTCAAACGCCCTGCTTGTAGGGCCAGGTAAGTCGGCAAGCGGCAACTCGCTCGCCGTGATGGGCCCTCAGCTCGGCTACTTCTACCCCGAGATCGTGATGCAGGTCGACATTCACGGTGGCGGGCTCGACTTCGCTGGCGCTGCACCTCCGACGATGCCTTACGGCTTGCTTGGACGCGGTAAGGACTATGCCTGGTCGCTTACCAGCGCCAGCAACGACAACACCGACGTCTTCCTCGAGCAGCTCTGCGAGCCGGGCGGCGGAACCCCAACGCGGGCGTCAACTCATTACAACTACAAGGGCAAGTGCGTAGCGATGAAGCGTTTCGACGCTGGCCTGCTTGGTGCAAGTGCGACCGAGCCTGCCCGTCAACTGGTCTTCAACGAGTCGGTCCACGGGCCGATCGGTGGAACGGTGACCGTCGGCGGAAAGCCTTACGCGATCTCGACGATGCGTGCAACACGTGGCCGCGAGCCGGTGTCGGCGCTCTTCTTCAAGCACATGAACGAGAACAAGGTCACCTCGCCTAAGTCGTTCTTCAAGATCGCAAACGAGCTTGAGACGACCTTCAACATCCACTACAGCGAGCGCAAGCACATCGCTTTCTTCTCGTCTGGCCGTCTGCCAGTTCGCGCGAAGGGAACCGATCCAAGCCTTGCAACGCTCGGTACCGGTGCTTACGACTGGAAGGGTTTCCTGACCGAGAAACAGCATCCCCACCAGGCCGATCCGCCGTCCGGCTACATCCTCAACTGGAACAACAAGCCAGCTCCGATGTGGGGAGCAGCCGACGGTACATACGGCTGGGGCTCAGCTCAGCGCGTTGAGATGTTCACTGGCTTCCCGGCGAAGTCGAAGCTTGAGAACGTCGTCGGCGTGATGAACGGCGCGGCAACGCGCGATCTGCGGGCCTCAATCAACTGGCCGGTGATCAAGCGCGTGCTTGCCAAGACCGACGCGCCAAGCCCGCTTGCTGCCGCTGCTGCCGCGCAAGTTGATGCATGGGTGGCCAACGGTTCCGATCGCCTTGACACAACCGGCAACGGTGAGATCACCGCGCCAGGCGCAGCCGTCATGGACAAGGCGTTCCCTGGCATCGCCCGCGCCGTTATGGAAGGCAAGCTCGGTGCCGATATGACCGACGCGCTGAGGAACCAGATGGGTTATTCGAATAACCCAGGCTCCGGCGGCTCATCGTTCGGCAGCGGCTGGTACTCCTACATCGACAAGGATCTGCGAAAGATCCTCGGCGACAACGTCAAGGCGCCGTGGACCAACCAGTACTGTGGCGACGGCACAGTCAGTAGCTGCTCACAGGCGCTATGGGCAGCGATCAAGAGCGCTGCTGACGGCCTTGCGGCCGATACTGGACGCGTCGACCCGGCCACCTGGCACTCCAGCGCGACCCGTGAGCGGATCACGTTCGCACCGGGTCTTCTAACAGGCACGACGATGCGCTGGACCAACCGGCCGACGTTCCAGCAGGCGATTGAGTTCAACGGTCACCGCTGAAAGTCGAAGCAGAGCTGATTGTTGGGCGCGGGCCGCTTAATCAAGCGGCCCGCTTTCGTTTGTAATCCGCGCCGGTCGCTACTCTGGGGCGTCGTGTCGACGACCGAACGCAATCGCGACGGCGGCGACGAACGCCTAGAGCGCGGCGTGATGATTGCGCTGCTGGTGGCGCTCACCGCCGCTGTCCTCGTCGGCTACATCATCTACGAGCCGCGGGCGACCTTTGACACGCTCTGGTCGCTGAACTGGTCGCGCGATATTTGGCAGGGGGGACTGCCGAACTTCGAGGCCTATCGAGTGCCGACCCAGCACCCGTTGCTGCTGGCGATTGGGCTCCTTGTCCAGCCGGCCGGCGACTACGCAGCATCGCTAATGGTCGCCTGGTCGCTGATCGGCTACATCGCGCTGATGATCGCCGTCTACCGCCTTGGCGTGATGGCTGCTGGCGTCCTTGGTGGCCTTGTCGCGTTCGGCCTGCTCGTAACTCGGCTGCAGGTCGCGTACATGGCCGGGGTCGGCTTCCTCGATCCGCCTTACGCCGCGCTGGTCTGCTGGGCGGCGGTACTTGAGGCGCGAAACACTCGCCGCGGCTGGCCGGTCTGGGTGCTGCTCACGATGGCCGGCCTGCTTCGCCCGGAGGCCTGGCTCTTGGCCGGGCTTTACGCGCTTTGGATCGGTTACCCGCTCGGCTGGTGGGGGCGGATTCGTGCCCTCTGCTACGCAGCAATTGCGCCGCTGATCTGGCTCCTGGTCGACTTCATCGTCACCGGCAACCCGCTCTTCTCGATGACGATGACCAGCAGTGCCGCAGAAGCGCTGGGCCGCAGTCGCCCGCTCGACACGCTCCCCTATTACACGCTCTACTGGACCAACGCGATGTTGAAGCTGCCGGTTTCGATCATCGCCGCACTTGGCGTGATTGCAGCAATTCAGCAGCGCCGCAAGCAGCTGATACTGCCCGCGATCATGGTTGCGACGACCTGGTTCTCGTACCTTGTGATCGCCAGCGGCGGCCTGGCAAACGTTTGGCGCTACGTGCTGGTGGCGGCGATCGGCCTGATTGTGTTCGCGGCCTATGCAATCTCGGGCTGGACAACGCTCGAGCGCGGCAGCAAGCTTCGCCGCTGGTGGGCGGTAGGCGCTGTGCTCTTGGTCGCCGCCGGGGTTGCCTGGACTGCGACCCACCTGAACCTCAAGCGGGTAGACGAGGAAGTCCAGCGGCGACGCGCGCTCCATGATCAGTTTGTTGAGGTGATGACTGCGCCTGCCGTGCTGCGCGCTCGGCGCTGCGGCCCCGTGAGCGTTCCAACGCAGAAGCTGCTCGCCGAAGCGAAGTGGGACTTCGAGCTCGACACCGGCGATCCGTTCCCCGGTTCCAACCCGTCGGTTCCGGAGATATTTGCTCGCTCCGACAAGACGATCCCGGTTCAAACCGAAGGCGTCGCGATCGTCATCAACCCCGGCTATGAGGTTCGGCCCGACATGAACATCAACGAGTACGCCGTTGACAACGGTTGGGCTGAGGTCCAAATTCCGCCGCCCGGCTTCGAGTATCTGGCCGGCACCGAGTTCTTCCTCGCGTACGGTCGCTGCGCGCCCGGGCGCCCTTAGCCTGCCCCGCAAGGCTGGCTAGCGCGGGAGCATCAGCGAAGCGCCGCGTGTACCGACCAGTTTCGCCGTCAACTTTGAGCGCTTCTTCGGCATCGCTGCCTTCAGGCGCACGGTTCCGTCACGGCCACTCCAGCCGCGCGCCGACCCAAGCTGAACCGCGGCATGGGGGATTGGCTGACCAGCGCCAGCGGTGACCGTCACGACGATCGCTTTGCGGCCATCGGCGCGCGCGCTCAGCTTCAGCGATGGCGGCTTGACAGGAACGAAGCTCATCAACGTTGGCTGGAAGTAGCTGGCTGGCGGCGTGTTGGTTACCGGCATGATCTGCCACTGCAGCAGCCCGCCGGCCGCGGGAACGATGTCGAGCCCTTCGCTCTCGCCCGACAGCAGCTGCTCTGCTTCAAGTGTCACGGCCCCGTTTGCGGTGCTGATCGAGTTGATCTGGAACCTGCCCGACAGCTCTCCGGCGACCAGCAGCTTGCCGCGCCAGAAGACGGCGCCGGTAACGCCACCGAGCCCCCTCAGCGCGCCT
>CAJBIG010000209.1 GCA_903953065.1 uncultured Solirubrobacterales bacterium | reverse complement strand
TTGGAGCGCGGGCTGCTGCCGCACACCAACATCGGCGTCGTACCTCGCGAGGACCTGGAGCGGCTGCGCGCGGTCACGGCCTCGCAAGGGCTGATGCTCGAATCAACCCGCGATGACCTGATCGCCCACCAAGGCTCGCCAACGAAATCACCGGCGCCGCGGCTCGAGATGATCGAGTGGGCCGGTGAGCTGAAGATCCCGTTCACAAGTGGAATCCTCGTCGGCATTGGCGAGACGCATCAGGACCGCTTCGCGGCGCTCGACGCGCTGGCCGAAGTGAACGCGCGTCACGGCCATATTCAAGAGGTGATCATCCAGAACTTCGTCCCGCACGACTCGTATTACGGCGAGGACGTAGGCGAGCTTGCAGACGCTGCAGCGACACGCTTCTGGGAGACGGGAATCGGCGAACCTGCCGGGGCCGAGCTGCCTGAGTGGGCGACCGGAGTGTCGATCGAGCAGCTCGAAGAGCTGATCGTTTACGCGCGCGAGAACCTTTCTGGCGTTGGCGTGCAGATTCCACCAAACCTCTCCGAGCACTGGCCGCGGCTGGTCGCGGCAGGCGCTACCGATCTTGGCGGCCTCTCGGCAAACGGTGATCACATCTCGCCCGAGCAGCCGTTCCCTTCGCCGCATCAGGCCCGCGCGCGGCTGCTCGAGGACGGCGTTGCGCTGACCGAACGGCTCTGCGTCTACTCGAAGTACATCGGCATGGAATGGACGGCGCCGGCTGTGCTCGACACGATCCGCGCCAAATATTGGAGCTTCATTCCGCGCGGGGGCTCCGGTCGCAGCGAGGCGCCATTTGCGATCAACACTGACCTCGTTGGCCCGGCGATCGAGAAGGGGCGCGCCGGCGAAGCGCTCAGCGCTCAGGAGCTGACGGCGCTCTTTGCCGAGACGCGGCCGGAAGCGATTGAGCAGATCCGCGTTGCCGCCGACGAGCTGCGCGCCGAGCTGGTTGGCGAGCAGGTCAGTTTCGTCGTAAACCGCAACATCAACATCTCGAACGTATGCACCGTCGGCTGTGCCTTCTGCGGCTTTGGCCAGAGTCGCCGCTCGCCCGAGGCTTACAACCTCGACCAAGAAGAGTTCGTGCGGCGTGTTCACGAAGCCGTTGAGTTTGGCGCCAGCGAGCTTTGCATCCAGTCGGGAATCCACCCTGACTGGCAGCTCGACGATTACCTCGCCTGGCTGCGGCTCGCAAAGGCGACCGCGCCGCAGCTGCACCTCCACGCCTACAGCCCGATGGAGATCGCGCACATGTGCGACATCTCAGGGCTGCCACCGGCCGAGGTTTTCGCCCAGCTCGCCGACGCCGGCCTCGGCTCAACGCCCGGCACTGCGGCGGAGGTTCTCGACGACGGCGTACGCCAGCGGATCAGCCCAAACAAGCTGCCGGCGGCGCGCTGGGTAGAGATCATCGAAGCGAGCCACCGGGCCGGCCTCTACTCAACCAGCACCGTGATGTTCGGTCACATCGAGGAGCCATGGGAGCTGGCCGAACACATGCGCGTGATCCGCGAGCTGCAACAACGAACGGGGGGGATCACCGAATTCGTGCCGCTTTCGTTCATTCCCTTCCACACTCTGCTCGGGCGCACGCACGGCATTGAAGAGATAAGCCGCGAAGAGAACCTCAAGCACACTGCTGTCTTCCGCCTCGCGCTCGGCAAGACGATTCCGAACCTGCAGGCAAGCTGGGTCAAAATGGGGCTCGAAACCGCGACTGAGGCGCTGCGCTGGGGCGTCAACGACCTTGGCGGCACGTTGATGGAAGAGAACATCAGCCGCCTCGCCGGCAGCTACCACGGAGTTCGCCTCGAGCCGGAGGATCTGATCGCCGCCGCACATCGCGCCGCTCGTCCGGCCTTCGAACGTGACACTCTCTACGGCGTGAAGAGCGAATATCCACTGGCAACAACGACCGAGGCGGTGACGGCGTGACCGGACTTAGCGACGACCAGCAAGCGATTACGCCCGAGGGGCTGAAGGCCTTGGAGGCGGAGCTGGCAGAGCTCGAAGGCCCGAAGCGGGCTGCGCTCTCAAAGCGGATTCAGGCGGCGCGCGAAGAGGGCGACCTGAAAGAGAACGCCGAGTACCACATCGCCAAGGACGACCAGTCGCACATGGAAACGAAGATCCTGCGGCTGCGCGAGCGGTTGCGCAGCGCCGTTGTCGTCGAGGCCGACGGCGACGCCAAGGTCGTCGCATTCGGGATGCCGGTGACGGTGACCGATTTGGAATCAGGCAAGAAGCAGAGCTTCACGATCGTTGGGCCGACCGAAGCCAAGCCCGCCGAGGGCAAGCTTTCGAGCGAATCGCCGGTGGCGCAGGCGCTTCTCGGCGCGGCGCCGAAGGCCGAGGTTGATGTTGAAACGCCGGCGGGCACTCGCCGCTGGCGCGTCGACTCGCTCGGTGACTAAAGGAAGCGGTCTTCCGCAGGCGGCCTGAGCAGCGCCTTGGCGCCGGGACCGTCGTCGTCGCTGATCAGGCGCCCGAGACCGCGAATAACCACTGCAGGGCAGGAGCCGTCCTTCGTGCGTGCAAGATCGGCCGCCGCTGCGGCCTGATCGGCGACGGCGATCAGCGTTGCGCTAAGCGGGCGACCTTCGCTGTCGCTGCGGCCGCGCCAGTCGTCGAGCGGCTTCAGGCCCGCCAGGCCGATTGCCACATCAAGCTGCCCGAGCCGCCAGGCGCGCCCGAACGAGTCGGTGATCATCACCGCTGGGTGGCCCGGTAGCGCGGCGCGCAGCGCGCGGGCGCTGGCGTCAGGGTCGCGCGGAAGCAACACGAGCCGCCCGTCGGCGCCGGCGTTGGAAGCATCGACGCCGGCGTTGGCGCAGATCAAGCCATGGTGGGTGCGGCAGATCAGCAGATCACCGCTGTCGCGGATGATCTCGGCGCTCTGCTGAAGGATCACCTCAACTTGGCGCGCGTCGCGGCCTTGGCGTTCAGCCAGCTCGATCGCACGCTCCGAGGGGTCAACGTCGGCCAGGTCGATGACAGAACCTTCGGCCTTCGAG
Organism: uncultured Solirubrobacterales bacterium; assembly: GCA_903953065.1. GTDB lineage: Bacteria > Actinomycetota > Thermoleophilia > Solirubrobacterales > Solirubrobacteraceae > F1-60-MAGs163. The sequence continues at coordinate 843 of CAJBIG010000209.1, read as the reverse complement.
ATGACCTTGTGCGCTACGACAAGAAGGTCTTCGGCGCCGAGTGACTCCGCGCAAGCGGCGCCGATCAATGCCGCCAGATCATCACCGCGCCCAACCTCCGGCAGCCCTTCGACTGCCAGCAGCTCAATCCGGCTCACCGCGCGCCGAGCCGCCCGATGACGGAGCGCGTGAACGGCGCAACGCTACGGTCGGCGCTTTCAAGCGCGTCGCTCAGCGCGTCGAGGTCGTCGGCGGTGTCAACGTCGAGGCCAATCCCAAAGCTGGTTTCCACGCGTGAGCTAGCTCCCGCCTCGGCAGCGATCTGCTGGTGGCGCAGGCAGCTTCCCTCTCCAAACGACGGGCTGATTACGCCCGCCGGACTGAGAATCATCGCGTTGGTGCCGCTGCCGTGGCGGTCGGGGATTATCACGACCTCGTCTTCGTCGGCGAGCGATTCGATCAGTGAATCAATCTCGGCCGGGTTGACGGCCGGAATGTCGCCGGCGATCAGCAGCGTGTGGAAGGCGCCGTCGGTTACTGCCCAGTCGATTCCACGCTGGGCGGCTTCGCTGTGACCTTCACTGGGGTCGTCGGCCAGAACCTGGGCTCCAGCGCCACGGGCCAAAGCTTCGGCGCCGGGCTCGCTGGTCACCACGACGATGTCGTCTACGAGCTCGCAGCGTCGCAGCGCGGCGAGCACGTCGCTGAGCATGCCGGTTGCCAGCGCAAGTCGCTGCGCCGAGGAGAGCCCGTCGTTCGCCAGTCGCGCCTTTGCGGAAGGGAAGCGCTTGACCGGGAGAACAGCAACGAGGCTCATACTCAAAGAGATAGCGCTTCAGCGGCGGCCAGTGCGTTGCGGGCAAC
>CAJBIG010000208.1 GCA_903953065.1 uncultured Solirubrobacterales bacterium | reverse complement strand
TGTCGATGTTCTCGGGCTTGGTTCTGATTGTGATCGCCGTTGGCTCGCCGATCGGCAGCATCGCAGGCGATCTTTTCTCGGTACACATGGTCGAGCACTTGATGCTCGGCGACATCGCGACACTGCTGATAGTTCTGGGGCTTACAGCGCCGCTGCTGGCACCGGTGTTGCAGCTGCCGGGTTTCGACCGCCTTCAGATCTTCGTCAACCCGGTCGTCGCCTTCGTCCTGTGGGCGGCCAACTTGTATCTCTGGCACCTGCCGCTCTTTCACGAGGCAGCGGTCAGTGACGAGCTGATTCACGTTGTCCAGCATGCGACGTTCATCTTCTTCGGTATCAATATCTGGATGGCGCTGCTTGGGCCGCTGCCGAAGCCGGCCTGGTTTGGGGCTGCCGCTCAGTTTGCGTACATCATCGCTGTGCGCCTCACTGGTGCCGTGCTCGGCAACGTGCTGATTTTTGGTCAAGTTTTTTACAGCGTTTATGACCCGGGGCTCGCGCGGCGTGGAGTTGGCGCCGCGTCCGATCAGGCGATGGCCGGAGGGATCATGATGCTCGAAGGCTCGGTGTTGACAATCTGCCTGCTGGCTTGGCTCTTTCTCAAGACCGCAAAGCAGGCCGATGAGCGCCAGGAGCTGGTTGAGTTCGCCCGCGGTCAAGGCGTCGAGCTGACCGATTCGCGCGCCGCCCGCGCAGTTGCCGCCGGCCGCGGCGAGGAGCTGCGCGAGCGGATCCTCGCCGGCTCGGTCAGCTAGCGCGAAGCGGCAGCGCGAAGTGCTGCTCGAGCTCGCTTAGCGTCTGCGCCGCGCTGGTGTGGTGAACGGTGATCATCCCCAGCGCCCTTGCCGGCTTCAGGTTGCCGGGCAGGTCGTCAACAAAGACGATCTCCGTTGCCTGCAGCGCGAGCCGCTGAACCGCGATCTCGTAGATCGCCTCATCGGGTTTGCGAACGCCCTCTTGGCCGCTGATCACGATCGCGTCGAAGAGCTCGGGAAGTTGGTCGTGCGGGTAGCGCTCGACGCCCCAAGAGTTGGAGAGCAGGCCGGTGCGGATCCCGCCGGCGCGGGCGATCCTCAGCGCCTCGAAAATCTCCTCCTCGGCGACGATCGAGCCGAAGACGCGATCAACGAGGCCGGGTGTGCGGTCGGGGCCAAGCTCCAGCAGCGCAGCGAGCCGAATTTCAAACTCCGGCTCCGTGATCACGCCGGTCTCAAGCTCAACCAGCGCTTGGCGGCCGTCCGGGTCGGCGGCAAAGAGCTCGCGCACGCGCAGCGGGTCAAGCCCTTCGTCCTCACAGAAGAGCTGGAAGCCAGCGAAGACGTCGCTCGTCAGCACGCCGCCCCAATCGACCAGCAGGCCGCGCGGCCCGGCCTCAGGCGCCATCGCTCAGCGCCCGCGCTCGGCCGGCAAGCTCAACTACACCGTCGCCGAACTGGGCCAGGAATGGGTCATCGGTGGAACCGGCAATAGCGCGCTTGTAGTTGCCTTCCATGAAGACGACCGTCTTCCACAGCGCCAGCGTCTGGTACCAGCGGATGTCGGTCATCTCGCGGCCCGAGCGCTCTTCATAGCGGGCGATCAAGTCGGCGCGCAGCGGAAAGCCTTCATCGCGCGTCATCGAGTTCAGTTCAAACATTCCCAGCGGCGGGTCGTCGCGATCGACGTAGAGCGTTGCGAAGTAGCCGAGGTCGGCGAGCGGGTCACCGATCGTCGCCATCTCCCAGTCTAGGATCGCTTCCAGCTTTGTTGGGCTCTCGGCCGCGTAGATCACATTGCCGAGCCGGTAGTCGCCGTGGACGATCGTCGCCGGGCCTGACTCGGGCATGTTTGCTGCCAGCCACTGGCCTACGGCCTCGACGTCGGCAAGTTCGCGCGTGCGGTTGTGCTCCCAAAGGCCGCCGAAGCGGCGCAGCTGGCGCTCGAGGTAGCCGGTCGGCTTGCCGAAGCCCTCCAGCCCGGCGGCCTCCCAGTCGACGCTGTGCAGCTCGGCCAGCGAATCGATCAGCTCCTCACCGAGCTTCTGCCGCTGCGCCGGATTATCAAAAATCGGCGGCATCTCGGTGCTGATCACTTCACCGTCGACGTGTTCCATGATGAAGAAGGGTGCGCCGATGATCGCCTCGTCCTCTCCGACTGCGAGAACCTTTGGCACTCGCGCGGCGGTCGGCCCAAGCGCGCCGATCACGCGCGCTTCGCGCAGCACGTCGTGGGCGCTCGGTGGCAGCGGCCCGCGCGGCGGGCGGCGCAGAATGAAACGCGCTTCGCCGCGCGTTACGGCGTAAGTGACGTTGGAGTGGCCGTCGCCGATCGGCGCGATCTCCAGTTCGCCTTCGCCGATTCCGGCCGCGTCAAGGAACTCAAGCAGCGGATCGAGCACCACCAGCGGTGGACGCTCGTTGGCCTCACCTTCGGCGTGGCTGCGAACGACGTCATCGGCTGCGATCTCGTGAACGGACATGGAGCGCATAAAGCTACCCGTCGCCGCCCGCCACAGTCCTTTACCCTCCGCAGCGATGGCACAGCAACTGTGGCTACTTAGGCACGGCGACGCCGAACCGCACGGCACGCGCGATGACCACGACCGCAAGCTCAGCGAGCGCGGCATTGAGCAGGCGCGCGCGGCCGGCCAGGCACTGGCGGCGCTCGGCTTCGAGCCAACGGCCGTGCTGACGAGCCCAAAAGTGCGCGCCCGCGACACCGCTGCCGAGGCCTGCGGAGCGCTGCTCTTCAAAGCCGTGGAGTTCCCGCCCTTGGCCGGCGGCTTCGATGGCGCGGCTGCGCTCGACCTCTGCGGCGCCGAGCACGGTGATCGAGTTCTGATCGTCGGCCACGAACCGGATTTCAGCCAGATCGTCTACGACCTCACCGGCGCCCGCATCGATATGAAAAAGGGCGGCCTTGCCGGAATCCGA
>CAJBIG010000207.1 GCA_903953065.1 uncultured Solirubrobacterales bacterium | reverse complement strand
GAACAGGTCCTTACCGGCTTCATCAGGCGTAATAAACCCGAAGCCCTTTTCATCACTAAACCACTTGACTGTTCCAGTCGCCATCGAAATAACCTCCGCGGCGTTATGTGCTGCTTACTCGCGGAGATGCTGTGAGGCAATCGTGCGGGCGCTGGCACTACTTTCATCGCGCTTGTGCGCGACATTGACCCTTCAAACGGTAGCAGGCGGGAGCTTTTGCGCAAGGCAACATCATTCATCGGCGTTATCGTCAGCGTCAAGGACCATCCGATGATCAGATCTCTCGCCATCGCCTCAACGTTCGCTGCCTGCGCAGCGCTGACCGCCTGCGGCGCCAAGCAGGACGTCGTCACTACCCCGACGCAGCGCACCGTCAGCGTGATTCTCGACCGGTCGGCCAACGCCAACCACGTTGGCCTTTACACAGCAGAGGCGAGCGGCGAGTTCGCCAAAGTTGGGCTAAACGTCAAGTTCATAAACCCGTCCAATCCGTCGGAGCCACTGGAGCTTCTGCAGAGTGGCGGAGCTGACCTGGCGATCTCCTATGAGCCGGAACTGCTGATCGAACGAGACAAGGGCGCGCCGATCCTTGCTGTCGGCGCAATTGCACAGCGGCCGCTCACCTCACTGATGAGCGTCGACGACAAAGCCGTTGACCCGCGCAAGCTGGAGGGCGCGAAGATCGGCACCTCCGGACTCGCCTTTCAGGACGCGTTTCTCGACCAGATCCTCTCCGCCTCTGGGGTAGACACGACCTCGGTAAAGAAGGTTGATGTTGGCTTCGATTTGACCCGGGCGATGACCTCGAAGCGCGTCGATGCGACGCTCGGCGCCTTCTGGAACATTGAGGGAGTTGAGCTGCGGCAGGCAAAGAAGCGGCCGCGGATCATGCCGGTTGATCGCGCCGGCGTTCCTCCGTACGACGAGCTTGTGCTGGCAGCGCGAAACGAGACCGTCTCGCGCAACGGTGCGATGATCCGTCGCTTCGTCGGCGCGCTCCAACGCGGAACTCGGGCAGCAAAGGCCGACCCCGCGGCAGCAACTGCGACGCTGCGCTCGGCGGCACCGAAGCTGAGCAAGCGTGAAGCGGTGGCAACCGTAACGGCAACGCTTCCGCTGCTCTTCCCAGCAGCGCGCAAGCCGTTTGGCTGGCAGGAACCGAGCCAATGGCAAACCTTCGCCGACTGGATGAAGCGCAATGAATTGCTGGCAACGCCTGTCGATAGCGCTCAGGCGTTCACGAACGAGTTCCTTCCCGGAGAGGGCCTCGGCTCAGATACGACTCCCTAGCGACGCGAGCTGGAAGCTCAGCGCTGCAGCATGTGAACGTCGACGAGAAACGAGCGCGAAGCCGCGATTGAACCTTGGCCTGAGCGCTTGCGCTTACGGGCAGCCTTGCCCTGACGGCGGCGCGAGACTACGACACAGGCGACGGCGCCGGCTACGAAAGATCCGCCAACGACGACGGCCTGTGTGGCGACAAGCTCGGCTGCGCTGCGGCGGACTGGCAGCGGCCGCGCCTCGTTGACAACGACAGCGTCTACCTCTTCGTCGGGCGACGTCTGCTCGCTGCTGGCTGTGGCGGTGTCAAGCATCATCAGCGGCAAGAGTAGCTTCGTTTGAGCCCGCGTGTGATGAATCCGTCCGCCAGGGGAATGCTTCGGCGTCAGGCAGCGATGGTTCGGCGCCTTCGACCAGCAGCCTTTCGTAGAAGCGGTAGCGCCGGGTGACGGTTCCGCCCATCCCTTCCATGCCGCGGTTCATCGCCTTATTCGTCTCCAGAATCCAACCCGTCTCGCCTCCGGTCTGCGGCGTTGACTCGGCCGATTCGTAGTGCATCTCGTAGAGCCGCGCGGCAACACCGGTGTGCTGGTAGTCGCGCTTGACGCCGAGCGCGAACACGCGCACGCGGTCGATCTTCTTGCGCGCGCGAAGAATCTTGAGCCAGCCGAACGGAAGCAGCCTCCCGTTGCCGGCCGCCTTGATCGCCTGGTTGAAGTCGGGAAGCGTCAAGGCGGCACCAACGACCTCGCCGGTGTCGGCTTTCTCAGCGACCATCGCCCAATTCTCGTCGAGCACGAACTTGAGGTTCTCGGCGTACGCGCGGGCCTCCGTCTCGTTCAGCGGCACAAAACCCCAGTTGCGCTCCCAAGCTTCGTTGTAGACCTCAAGGAAGCGACCCACCTCGGCCTGCAACTCCTTCTTGCGCATCGGGCGACAGATAATCCCGTGCTCGCTCTCAACCTTCCCAGCCATCTCCCAGATCGCCGGGTGCACATCGGCCTTGCCACTGATGTGCAGATCCCACATCAGCGTGTCCATCGCCTTACGCAGCCCACAGGCCTCCTCAAGAAGCTTGCGGTAGTAAGGAAAGTGCCACTCGGTGAGGATTATTGGCGTTAGCTCATAACCCTCGATCAGCAGCCCGCACTCGTCGTTGGTCGAGAAGCTCATTGGGCCGACCATCCGGTCGCGGCCGCGCTCGCGGTTCCACTGCGCTGCAGTGTCGATCAGCGCGGTAGCGGCCTCAACGTCGTCCTCGCATTCGAAGAAGCCGAATAGGCCCCAAGTGTTGTCCTGAAACTCGTTGAGATTGTCGTCGATGTGGGCCGAGATGCGGCCAACGACGCGGCCGTCACGATAGGCGAGGAAGAGCTGAACTTCGGCGTGCTCAAAAAACGGGTTGTGTTTTGGATCAAGGTGCCGAGCGCGCTCGAACCTCAGCGGCGCAATCCAGATAGGCTCGCTGGCGTAAAGGCGGTAGGGGAAGTTGAGAAACTCTTTCCGCTGAGCCTTTGTTTCCACCGGCCTGATCTCTACGCTCATTACCAGCAGCCTATATGCCAGAAACCAAATCCGACCTGTTCGCCAAAGTCCGCGGCCACGAACGCGAGGAGCAGCTTCGTGCAGCGCGCGAAGCTGACCTGCTGCCCTACTTCCGCCTGCTCGACGGTCCTGCGCGGCCGGTCGTCACGATGGAGGGAGCGGAGCGGATCATGCTCGGCTCGAACAACTACCTCGGCCTGACCGGCGACGAGCGCGTGATCGACGGCGCTCGCGACGCACTCGAGACTTATGGCACGGGGCTAACCGGCTCGCGTCTTCTGAACGGGACGATTCCGCTCCACATCGAACTGGAGCGCGAAATCGCCGAATGGATTGGCACCGAGGACGCGCTCGTCTTCACGACCGGTCATCAATCCAACCTCGGCACGATCGGCACGATCCTAGGCCCTGGCGACACGGTGATCGTCGACTCGGGAGATCACGCCTCAATCCTCGACGGATGCCTTCAGTCAAAGGCCAAGCTGCGACCGTTCCGCCACAACCGAATCGACAAGCTCGAGCGCGCGTTGGAGCGGGCGGCCGGCGATGGTGGCGGCGTCCTTGTGGCCGTAGACGGCGTCTTCTCGATGGAAGGCGACATCGCGCCGGTCGATCAGATCGCGGCGCTCTGCAAAGCTCACGGAGCGCGGCTGCTCGTCGACGATGCGCATGGCACCGGCGTCCTTGGCGCGCGCGGCTCGGGAACACCGGAGTTGCTTGGCGTCGAGGATCAAGTTGACCTGCGGACAGGCACTTTTTCAAAGTCGCTGGCCTCCTGCGGCGGCTTTGTTGCTGGAGATGCGGAGGTCATCGACTACCTGCGCGTCTCCGCGCGCGCCTATCTCTTCACCGCCTCCGCGGTACCAGCAGCGGTTGGCGCGACGCTGGCGGCGCTGCGGATAATTCGCTCCGCAGACGGGCCGCCGCTCTTCTCGGCGGTACTCGAAAACGCCCGCTACCTGCGCGACGGACTTGAGGCGCTCGGCTTTGCCGTCGTCACCCCGCAGCAGCTCGGCTCGCCAACCGCGCAGCTCGATGCGCCAGGGGTAGTCGACGGCAACATCGTCACTCCGATTGTGCCGGTAGTCGTCGGCGACGATTGGAAGGCAGTGCTGCTCTGGCGTGCGCTCTACGACGCAGGAGTATTCGTCAACACGGCCCTCCACCCTGCCGTACCACCAAGCGGCGCGCTCCTGCGCACTAGCGTGATGGCGACCCACGACCGCGAAACCTTGGACCGAGCGCTGAATGCCTTTGAAGCGGTAAAGGCGAGCTTCGAGGCGGAGCACGGTCCGCTGCCCGGGCCGGAAGATCACTGAGCTTCCGTAAGCACTTTCGCGAAGCACCAGCGAGTGCCTTTTTAACGCTCTGAGCGCGCATTTCGTTTACACCCTGTTGACGATTGGCAGGTTTCTTTCGTAGGTTGAGTGAGTCGGTCGCTTGGTGGCCGCGAGGGGGAACGAGAGGCGCTTAACGGACCCCTAGAGTGGCCCGTCTAAGTCGGCTGGATGACCCCGCTACAACTTGATTGAAACGGCCTTAATGGCCGCAACTGAAACGTCCTGGCAAGAACAATTAAGCGCCCCCCTGGGCGTCAAGGAGCCCCTATGACCCAGACAGTGAGCACGGCCGCGGCACCTCAGCACCTTCGAGCACTGGAGCGCGCTAACACGGTGCGCCTCGCACGGGCCGAGCTCAAACGTCGCATAGCCGCCGGTGACACACTCGCCGCCGAGGTCGTCGTCGAATCACCTTGGGAGGCACAATCGATGACCGTCTCCGACCTAATCACCAGCCAGCGCCGCTGGGGCCGCGCCCGCTGCCGCCGTCTGCTTCAAAGCATTCCTATCTCAGAGCAGAAGACGATCGGTTCGATGACCGAGCGTCAGCGCCAAGCGCTCGCCGCTGCGCTTCCGAGCGACTGAGCGACTGAGCGAGCCTTACTCGCTGGACGCGACGATCTCGATGATCTGGCCGTCCGGGTCGCGCAGATAAACCGAGCAGAGATTGTCGCGCTCAAAACTCTCCGTCGTTGGCACTTCGCGCTGCTGAAGGTAGTCGCGCCAAGCCTCGACCTCAGCGGCTGAGCCGACCGCAAGAGCTAGGTGGTGGACACCGCCAACTCCCTGCGTCGCCTTCGCCATCTGTGGGTACTCAAGGAAGGTGAGGCGCAGCGCGGGCTGATCGCCGCTCGCCTGCGGGTCGCTCGAAAACCAGAAGTGGCGAGTGGCCGGATCGTCGGCATTGACCCCCTCCTCCACCAATGCAAGCCCAAGCAGGTCTCGATAGAAGGCCGTCGTGCGCTCAAGGTCGCTGCAGATCAGCGTTGCGTGCTGGAGTCCGCTGATCCGCAGCGGCTGGCTGGCGCCGAGCGCGGCTGCGCCTGATGGTGCGGGAAACTCAGCGTCACTCATGCTCGCCACGACATTCCTCCTGATCGACTACGGAACAGAGTACGCAGAAGCCACCAAAGAACGCCAAAGATGAGCGCCGCGGCTGCCAGCAACGGTACCTTTGGGAGGCCGGTAAGAAGCGCCAGCGGCAGAGCCAAGATCACGGCCGTGCAGGCCGCGATCAGCACCGAATGCGAGCGGTAGCCGGCGAAATGCTCACGCAGGCACAGTTCCAACGTGGCGATCAAGACCAAGGCCAAGCCAAAGCCAATCAACAGGGCGCGCTGGCCTCCGCCAAGCAGCGCAACTGCGATCAGAACGATTCCAACGAAGATGCACAGCTCGGTCAGCGGAACCGGCGCCCAGGGCGGTTTCGGTGCCTCGTCCAGTCGCGCGCGGCGACGGGCGGCAGCATCCGGCCGCGTCGGCGCGCTCTGCTCGCCAGCGGCGGGCGACCTTTCGGAGCCCCCGCGTTTGCGGCTTCGCCTTCCCATTGTCAGGTGGCTAAGGGACAGCCGGACGAGAGCTTTACGCGCCACCAGCCCATGAGCCGGCCCATCGGGCCGAGCCGTGGCATCACACTCCACACACCGCAGCCGCCGACGCCCAGATCGCGCTGCGAGATCCGTACGCGACGATGTTTGGCCGGGTCAAGCAGCATCTGTTCCAGCAGCTCGCGGGCCGCGTCTCGCTCAAGTTCGCGCGCTGCCAGAGCGGCGCGCGCCTCGCGCAGCGAGCCGATCAAGCGGTCACGCAGCAATTCAAGCTCACCAAGGTTTTGAACGCGCGGGCCGCGGACAGGCAATTGCTCAAGATCGAGGCGGTCCGGGAAGGCCTCGCAGGCCGCAGCGCTCAGAGAGCGTTCAAGTTGCGCGATCTGCGAAAGCAGAGTCCTGCGCGCGGGACTCTGATCAAGATCGGACTCAAGCTCGAACAGCAGCTCGCTGCCGGCGCCGTGGTCGAGGAGAAGCGCTGCCATAGGCAAAGTCTAGCTCGCAGAGCAGCGATCAGCCACCACTTATCGCTTCCGCAGCGATCGTTAACGCCTCGTCACCGACAATCGCGCTTACGCCAGGGACAAGAATGGCCACAAGCAGCAATTGATCGCTCGCTGCTCCCGCCGCAACGGGCGGCTGCGGTGGTGAGAAGAGTTGGCAGAGCGGCCGCTGCGAATCGGCCACGATCAGTGCGCCCGGCTCTACAGCGACCCCTTCCAGAACCTCGTCAAGGCCAGCGCTGCGAATCTTGATCGGCGGCGAGACGAACGCGGCGTCGAACGCAAAGACGGGAACCGACGTCTCCAACAGTGCCAGCAGCAGCGCGTCGCTAATCCGATCCTGCGGAAGGTTGCCGCCGCTGAACAGTCGCCCAAGCACCGCCTGCTCGATCGGTGTCAGCTGTTGATCGGGATCGAGGCCGACTTGGCGGAAGAAGCTGCGGTAGGCAGCAGGGACCTGCTGCTGGCGCAGCTCAAGTGCTTGGCGACCGTTGAGGCGGCTTGCCAGCATCGCCAGCCTCTCGCCAACGCCGCGGTCGCAGCGGTGGTCGCCGCAGGTACAGGCGAGCCACTCGGCGCGCAGATCTGGAAACTCCGCTTCGACCATGCCGCCTTGCTCAGCCCGATCCCGCGATCGCGCGCAGCCGCCGATTTAACTCTTCAGCACCGACTTCGCCAACACTCACGGCATCAACGGTGCCGCCGGCGCTGAGATAGACGATCTGAGGGCAGACGGCGACTCCGTAAAGGTTGGCCAGCGCGCCGTCGCGATCCTCGGCAACCGGGACCCGCCAGCCATGACTAGCGACCAGCGCTCGTGCCTGCGAGCGCTCGCCCGCGATCACTACCGCAGCAACTGCCAACTTCGGATACTTTGCCGCTGCTCGAATTACCTGGTCAAGGGTGCGGGCACAGCGGCCTTCGCCGGAATCGATGAACACCAGCGCCGCTGCCTGGTCTCGAACAAGATCGCAGGAGTTGAGAATGGCGGGACCGCGCAAATCGCAGGCAGCTTTCAGCGTGTCGTTGGCCGCTTCGCGCTGGGTCACATTGACGTCGCCCTGCAGCGACGAGCCGACCAGCGGCGCCGCGAACTGGACCATCGCCGTTCCGGGCGCCGGACCGGTCGATGATCCGCCCTCGCCGGTCGCCGTGTTGTAGGTGACATAGGCGATGAGCAAAATAAGCGCGACAACCAGAAAGATGCCCGGCAGCCGAGTCTTGGCTCGTGCCGGCGGTGTCGGTTTGAGCGGTGCTCGACTGCTCACGATGGCGACCTTCGAGCCGGAAGTTGACGATCGATCCAGTCAAAGCGTCGCCGCAGAGCGCCCGGCTCCGCCAGCATTAGAACGGCCGGCAGGACGATCAACACGCCAACGAGCGCCACGCCGAGGTCGATCACGGTTACGAGGCCAAAGTCGCGCAGCATCCGAATCTCAGAGAGCACGAGCACCGCGAAGCCGGCTATCGCCGTTGTTCCCGAGGCGACGACCGCCGCGCCCGTTGAGGAGTAGGTCGCTCGTAACGCTTCGGCAGGGTCGAGCCCGTCGTCACGTTCGCGGCGATAACGCTCGCTCAGAAGCACGCTGAACTCGGTTGCGATCGCGACGACGAGCGTGCCGAGGACCACGGATAGTGGGTTTAGCGGGATCCGTGTGGCAAACAGAATCAGCGCCGACCAGCCGGTCGCCAGCGCAATCGGCACGAGCGGGATCAGCGCGCGGCGCCAGCTGCGGAAGGCCAACAGCAACACCAGGCCAACGGCAAAAAGGCTCGCCAGCAATGACAGGCCGCGTCGCGCCGGCGAGGCCAAGCGATCATTTGCCGCCGCCGTCAGAACGGGGAGTCCCGCGAGCCGCGCGCGGACCCCCGGTGGCGGGTTCAGTTCGCTCTCCATCAGGCGCAGGACCGCGAACTGGCGGTCGAGACTCATCAGCCTGAGGCCAAAGGCCAGCGTCGCCGTCTTGCGGTCGGGGGCGATCACGTTCTGCGTCAGATACGGAGGAACTGCGCCGAGCAGCGCGTCAACGCGCTTCTGGGAGGAGACCGACTCGGGCGTCGTAAAGAGGTCGGGGAGCGAGAACGCGGGGCAAAGATCGGAGCCGCGACAGCCGCGTTGGGGGTTGTAGTTGAGCCGCTTGAGAACCCTCGACTGGTAATCGGTCATCCATGCGACGACTTCCGGCGAGGACGCGTTCTGAGCCTCGACAACGACGTTCACCTCTCCCCCTACCCCACTGACCTTCTGGAGCTGCTGCAGGTCGCGCAGCGCCGGCAACGAGGAGGGAACGAGCTTCTGAACGTCGGACTCGACCTGGGACTGCGTGTCGAGTCCCCAGCCGATCAATGCGAAGGCAGCAGCTACCGCCAACACACGCCCCGGCTTCGCCGTCGTGATTCGCAATACAGCGGCGGTCGAGCTGCGCCCGCGTGAGGCGATCGCGCGCCAACCAGAGGTCGCCGTGATCAGATCCCCGGCATCGCTCCAAGCCTCGCCAAAGAGAACGACAACGCGCGGCGGTGGCGAGCTGCGCCGCTCAAGCAGCGCCCCTGCTGCGACTCCAAGAGTCAAAGCGCAGATCAACGCGAGCGCAATACCTACCACCAGCAGCAGGCCAAAGCCGCGAATCATCGGAACAGGCGAAAGCACGAGCACGAGGAAGCCGGCGGCGGTGGCCGCTGCGGCCGCGAGAATCGTCGGCGCACCGCGCGCCGAAACGGCAGCGATCGCACTGCCAAGCGGCGGCCCGTGCTCATCGAAACGCGACTGCAGCTGAATTGCATAGTCGACCGCTAAGCCGATCAAGATTGGGACGATCGCAATCGAGGCCATCGTCAGGCCGATCCCGCTGAGCGCCATCACGCCAAAGGTCAGAGCTACCGACACCAACGCGATTGCCAACGGCAGCAGTCTGAGCCGCGAGCGGAACACGACTCCGAGCACCAACGCCATCACGATCACGGCGGCGATCAGCAGGATCAAGATCGATTTTGAGATCGAATCGCTCAGCTCACCGATCAACACCGGTGCCCCAGTTACCTGATAACTCCCGTCCGACAGCGCCCACTCTGGCACCGCGGTTGCGTCGCGGATGTTGGCGATTGCCTCCTTGCGCTCAGCTTCGCTCAGGTCGCTGCGCAGGCGCACTTGAATCAGAGCGCCCTGCGAGCTTGGGAAGATCGTCGCAAAGCGAGCTTTCGGCGTTCCCGATGGCCGCGTGCTGTCGAAGATCAAGCGCGCGAGGAACTGCGGGTCATTGAGCGCCGGCACTTTTGTCAGGCCGTAGCGAAGTGCCAGTCCGGCAAGCTGCTGGAAGTAGTAGGCGTCAACCTTCTGGCGGGCCTTCGCGCGGGCCGCCTCAGCCGCAGCGGGGTCGGCGCTCTTGGCCAGCTCAGCGCGGTAGGCCTTGCGCCCGGCGACGGCGCTCTCGCTCTTCTGCGCGGCGGCAAAGCTTCTCAGCTGCTCGTTGATCTGCCCGACCGCTTCGTTGATGAATGTGCCTGGACCGAAAACAACCTTCGCCGGTTTCGTCGCAGCCAGTCGCCCGCATGGCCCTCGCTTGCCGCCGGGCGGATCACTGCGTTTGCTTGGGTTGCCGGCTAGGCAACCCTCAAGGCCGAAAACGCGGCCGAGGTCCTCGCCAAGCGCAATCCGCACCGCAGGCTCGCGCACAACCACATAGACGGCGTCATCGCCGAAACGCTGGTGCAGCAGATCGGTCGCCGCGTAGCCTGGCGTTGAGCGGCCAACGAGAGTTTCCGTCTCGGCGCTCGGCTCCAGCCGCAGCGCAAAGAAGGCGCCAACTACAGCCAGCGCCAAGACGGCCAGCGAAACCGCGACCGGCCGCCGCGCAGCGAAGCCCATTACTGCCGCAAGCAGGCGAGTGACCATCAAGCCAAATTACCGCCGCGCGCCAATTCCCGCGCCGACCGGCCGCCGTAGATCAGGGGACGAGCTTCGGTGTTACGACGCCGGCATTGACCTGCGGGAAGTAGAAGCCACTGCCGAAGACCGGGCCCTGCAGCGTGCAGGCCGGAGCGACGACGTTGGCAGGATCGCCAATTCCGTCCGGGTTGTTGGTGTTAAAGGCGTAGCCCTTGACGCGCGCAGCGTAATCGGAACCGAGCGCCGCCTCGGCGCTGGCCGAGAGCCCGGCCGTGATGCCGCTGGTGCAAGGCGTCGTCTGGAACACCGGCATGTTGGCGGTGGCCAGCTTGTCAAACGCACGCGGCAGCGGGTAAGGATTTGACCTGCTCGACTTGACGCGCTCCGGATAGGAAGCCAGCGAGCGCGGGTTGAGCGTGTTGGTAACACGCAGGTACCGGGCAGCCTTGCCGTTGAGGTCGGTGCGCGCGTTGGTTGCAGCGGCTGTGTTGGCGATGAACGCCGTCAGCTCGCTCGGATATTGCCCGACGTACTGGAAGAGCGGATTGAGGTTCGCTGCGAGCGGATCGATCGCTTGCAGCAGAGGCGGCGTTTCGGCGAGGAAGACGTCGGTTGCCGGCAGCCCCTTCTTCGCAGCACTGATCGCCGGGCCGAGGCCGATGAACAGATCATTCAGCGCCGGCGCGGTCTCTTCAAGCGCGGCGGCTGTCGGCGCGAGTTGTTTGGCGACAGGCTGGAGCTGCGTGATCAGCGGGTTTGTCGTGTCGGCAAAGACGACTAGCCGATCCAGCGTCTCACGCGATTCGCGCTGGAACGTGGGTAGCGCGACGAAGGTATCGGCGAGCTGCTGATTTGCCGCGGCAGTAGTTGAGAAGACGCGGTTCGAGTTGACGATCAGGCTGGCGAGCTGGTCGCCACGGGCGCTCAATGCCGAGAACACGACGCCGGTGTCACGGACCAGGCCGCTCAAGGCAAGCTGATTGCGGTTGAGCACCTTGCCCAAACTTGCAGCCTGCTCT
>CAJBIG010000206.1 GCA_903953065.1 uncultured Solirubrobacterales bacterium | reverse complement strand
AGAGGATGTTTTGGAGGAAGCCGCCGCTGAGGGTGAGGCTGTAGCTGACGAAGAAGCTGCCGCCGACGATGAAGTGGCGGAAGGCGAAGAGGAAGCCGCCGCCGAAGAAGCTCCTCAGTCGTAGCCCGGTTCGCCCGGCAGCAGCACTCGCGCAACTTCGCCTTCGATCAGGATTCGCGGCTCAACCGGCCTGACCGTTTGCTGCGCGGCATGTGCGATCAACGCGTCAGCGCTTTCAAAGCCCGCGAACTGCTCAAGGTGTTTGATTGTCGGAAAGACGAGCGGCAGCTCTTCGCGCCCGTAAGCGTCGAGCGCGCCCTGAGGGGTGTGCCAGACGAGGTCAACGATCTCGCTGCCGTCAACGACTGGGCTGACGTCCGCCGGGGCGGAGGCGAGGAAGAAGTGGGTGTCGAAGCGGATCTGAACGACTGCCGGAGTGATCCAGCGAGAAAACTTGACGAGCTCGGTCGGCGCGATGCCGCCGACCGATGCCTCTTCCTCAAGTTCGCGTACAGCCGCCAGCCGGTGGGCCTCATCGCCCTCTCCTTCGTGGGCGTCCACGGCGCCGCCGGGGAATACCCAGAAACCGCCCATGAAGCGAGCTTCCGGAGTGCGCTGTACGAGCAGCAGCTCGAGCGCCTGCGAGCCGCCACGAAGCAGGATTACCGAGGCCGCTTGGCGTGGCGGCGTTGCCTCGGCTGACTCGTTCAGTTCCTCGCCCGGTGCCGGCTTCTCGAACTCCACAGTGACCAGCCTAACGGGCGCACCCGCAGCTACCCCGCTGCGCTACCGTTTCACCTATGACCGAGAGCGAAGCAGTGAAGCAGTGGATCTGCGAGTCGTGTGGCTACATCTACGACCCGACTGAGGGCGACCCGGACGGCGGCATTCCAGCGGGCACCCAGTTCGAAGATATCCCGGCCACTTGGTTCTGCCCTGTCTGCGGCGCGCGCAAGAAGGACTTCGTCGAATACATCGCTTAACGGTTGCGATAGTCGCCGTAGTAGGCGCCTCATCGCTTGGCTCGGAGATCGCCGCTGCGCGCCTTATCGCGCCGTGGTTTGGTGCCTCAACGATCGTTTGGGCCAACACGATCGCGACCGTTCTGGTCGCGCTCAGCATCGGTTACTGGTACGGCGGCAGGCTCGCCGATCGCGACCCAACGGTTTCCGGGTTGGCGCGCCTCGTGATGATTGCCGCCGCGCTACTGGCACTCGTACCGTTCATCGCCGGTCCCTTTCTCAGCGTTTCCGTTCAAGCGCTCGATCAGGTAGAGGCCGGCGCGTTCGTCGGTTCGCTGATCGCCGTGATGGTGCTGATCGCCTTCCCGGTGATGGTGCTCGGCGCCGCAGCTCCCTACGCAATCCGGCTCAGTGTTAAAACTGCCGATGAGGCCGGCAACGTCGCCGGTCGGCTCTACGCAATATCGACGATCGGAAGCCTCGCCGGCGTGTTCCTAAGCGCTCTGCTGTTGGTGCCGCTGCTGGGAACGCGGCGCACCTTCATCGTCTTTGCTCTCT
>CAJBIG010000205.1 GCA_903953065.1 uncultured Solirubrobacterales bacterium | reverse complement strand
GAGTTATCGAGAGGGGGCTCGTCGTAGCTGAGCGTTGCGCTCCGTTCGTCACCTCCAAGTAGCCAGCTGCTTTCGTCGCCGTCGGGCGCGAAGCCGAGCGCCGCCAGCAGCTCTGCGCTGGCCTGCGGCTGCTGCGCGTAGGCGCGGATCCCACCGAATCCGCGCAGCGCAAACTCGGCCGGGATCTCAGGCGAGCTGGCGCTCAACGGTGCGTCATCGCTGTCGTCAACGACGAGCTGGCAGGTCAAGCCTTCGGGGTCGCAGAACGTCAGTACGTCGCCTTCGTGGAGGACCGACATCTCCGCATCGCGCAGCCGCGCCTTCCAGAACTCGAGCGCCTCTGCTGAGCCGACGCGCCAGATGATCGTGTGCACCATTCCTGCTCCCGGTAGGCCCGGAGGCGCCCCGGGGTACTCGAAGAAGGTCAGCGCTGCGCCCGGGCTGGCGGCCTCATCAGCGAAGTAAAGGTGATAGGCCGAGGGGTCATCGAAGTTGACCGTCTGCTTAACCATCCGCAGGCCCATAACACCGGAGTAGAAATCAACATTGGCTTGCGCGTCGCCGGTGACCGCAGTGATGTGGTGGATCCCTTCAAGTGCCATCGATCGAGCCTACCGGGGACGTCTCAAAGGCGACTTCTGCTTGCCCTGACCGGGAAGCTCATTGCTACCGTAACGGTGTTCGCGGGAACCTCCCATCGTGACCAGCCCAAGCTCATCAGCAACCCTGGATCGCAACCTCTCCAGCCGTGAGGTGCTCGCTTGGCGGGGGATGCTCAGGGCGCACGCCGCGGCTACGAAGCAGCTTGATGCCGAGCTTCTGGATGTCCACGCAATCTCGTTGAGTTCCTACGAGGTGCTGCTTCACCTCGATGGCGCCGACGATGGGCAGATGCGGATGTGCGACCTTGCCGAGCTCGCTGTTCTTTCCCGCAGCGGCCTGACGCGCCTGGTCGATCGGCTCGCGCGCGAAGGGCTGCTTGTTCGCCAGTCCTGCCCAAGCGACGCGCGCGGCTCGTTCGCGCGCTTGACCCCAGTCGGCCGCGAGCGGCTGATCGAAGCGCGCCCCACCCACATAGAAGGCGTCAGGCGCGTATTTCTCAGTCATCTAAGCGCCGACGAGCAGCAAGCGTTAGCCGAATGTTGGGCCAAGCTCCTGCCCGCGTCGGAGATTGAGGCCGACGCCGGCTGTCCTGCGTCAACTGCATGAGCAACTTCGGTCTTTTCATCCTCTGCCTGCTGGTGCCGCTTGCCTTCGGCATGTGGGCTCAGCACAAGGTCAAGAGCACGTTTCGCCGCTATGCCGAGGTTCCCGAGGACAGCGGTATGAACGGCGCCCAGATTGCCGAACGGATTCTCATCGCCAACGGACTCACCGATGTTCCCGTGCGCTCGGTCCCGGGCTGGTTCACCGATCACTACGACCCACGGACGCGCAGCGTGCATCTCTCCGAACCGGTCTTCGGCGGCACCTCGATCAGCTCGACAGCGGTCGCGGCGCACGAAGTGGGGCACGCCATTCAGCACGCCAAGGCCTACACGCCGATGACAATCCGCTCGGCGCTCTGGCCCGTCACCGCCTTTGCTTCGAGCACTTGGATGATTCTGCTGTTTGGTGGAGCGATCCTCGGCTTCCTTGGCCTCATCTATCTCGCAGTGGCGCTCTACGCGGCGGTTGTGATCTTCCAGTTCGTGACGCTGCCGGTCGAGTTCGACGCGTCGCGTCGGGCGGCGGTCCAATTGAAAGAACTTGGGATCGCCAACGCAGACGAAAGCGAAGGGGTTAGCCGAGTGCTGCGCGCCGCCGCGATGACCTACGTCGCCGGTGCGCTGGCCGCGCTTTCGCAGCTGATCTACTTCGCGACCGTCTTCCTCGGCAACCGCCAGTAGCGCCGGCGCCCTAGGATCGCTGCTCGTAGATGGAGTCAGCGCTTGAGATTCTCGCTTCCGACCCCGGCTCGCTCGCTCGCGCCGGAACGCTGCGCACCGCCCATGGCGAAATCCGCACCCCGGCATTCGTTCCGCTCGCGACGAAGGCGAGCGTTCGAGGCCTGCTGCCAGCCGAGGTATCCGAGCTCGGTTACGACATAGTCCTTGGCAACACCTTCCACCTCCACCTAAACCCAGGCGATGAGCGGATAGCGGCGCTAGGTGGACTCCACGAGTTCATGCGCTGGGACGGGCCGATCATCACCGACTCTGGTGGCTTTCAAGTCTTCTCGATGGGGCACGGCACGGTGGCCGATGAGATCAAAGGCCGCGCACCGAGCGGGCCCGACCGCGCCGGCAAGGTGCTCGGGATCGAGGAGGACGGCGTCCGCTACCGCTCTTACGTCGATGGCTCGGCGCGCTTCATGGGCCCTGAAGATTCGATGCGGATCCAACGCAATCTTGGCTCCGACATCGCACTCGTCTTCGATGAGTGCACGCCATTCAACGTTGAGCGCGAATACACCGCTCGTTCGACCGAGCGCTCACACCGCTGGTTGGATCGCTGCCTTAGCTGGCACGCTGAAAACGGCGCCGCCGATCAGCTCGTTTACGGAATCGTCCAGGGTGGCGTCTACGAGGATCTGCGCCGCGAGTCGACCGAGCAGATCGCGGCCCGCGCCTGCGATGGGATAGCAATCGGCGGCTCGCTTGGCGAACACAAAGAGCAGATGTACGAGGTCGTCGGTTGGGCTTCCGACACGCTCGACATAGCCGGCGACCTGCGCCCGAGGCACATGCTGGGGATCGGCGAGGTTGATGATCTGATCCGCGGCGTCGAAATGGGGATCGACACTTTTGACTGCGTTATGCCAACGCGGCTTGGTCGCCACGGCGTGGCACTGGTGCCCGACCCCGAGAAGCGCTGGCGCGTTGATCTGACGACGGCGAAGTGGTCCGACAGCGATGAGCCTTTGATGGAGGGCTGTCCCTGCCCGGCCTGTGCAGTTGGCTACAGCCGCGGCTACCTGCGCTACATGACGAAAGCGCGCGAACTAACTGCGATGCGTCTGCTGACGGTTCACAACCTCGCCTTTGTTGCGCGCGTGATGGAGCGGCTGCGAGCGGCCGTTTTGGCCGGTGACCTCGCCACCGTTGCGGCCGAGCTTCGCGCCGGCCAGGCGCCTTAGCGGCGCTACTTCGTGTTCTGGCGGATCAGCTGCTGCATCTGCGCCGCCGTTTGATCTACCTCCTGGTAGACGACCTGGCGAAGGCGCACGCTGCCACTTGAGCTGCTGCCGGTGATGTAGATGAACGCTGCCACGCCAACCGCCAGAGCGAGCAGCAGAACGATCGTTGGAGCAACCCAGCCGCGCTTACGGCGTGGCTGCTGCGCCACGGCCGCTGCCGCCGGCGCTGCCTGCTGAGCCGGCATCCGCGGCTCGCGGCGCTGAACCGTTGTCGCCGGTTGGTCGCCGGTTGCTTTTACGACACGAGTTGCGGCCGTTCGAGGCGTGCTGACCGAAGTTGCCGAGGTCTCCGGGGCAACGCCGCGTGCGCCGTCGGAGAGCGCGAGCCGCAGCTCCTCGGCGGTCTCGTATCGCGCTTCCGGTTCCAGCTCGAGCGCGCGGTCGACTGCGGCGGCTAGCTCTGGGCTTACCTCGGGGTTGAGATCGTTCAGCAGCGGTGGCGCTTCACGCTGCTGCTTCAAAGCCAGCTCAGTAATCGACTGAGCCTCGTACGGCAGGCGGCCGGAGAGGAACTGGTAGCAGACGACGCCGAGTGCGTAGATGTCGGAGCGCGGGTTGGAGCCGTGGCCGCTGGCCTGCTCCGGCGAGAGGTAGGCGGCGGTGCCGAGCACCGAACCGACCTGCGTGATTGACGATTCCTCGCTGAGAGCCTTAGCGATTCCAAAGTCGGCAAGTTTGACTACGCCGTCGCGCGAGCGCAGCAGGTTGCCGGGTTTGACGTCGCGGTGGATCACTCCGCTGCGGTGGGCGTAGTCGAGCCCGCGGCAGGCCTGCGAGAGAATTCCAACCGCTTCGGGAACGTCGAGCATTCCTTCGGAGGCGAGAATCTCGGCGCCGGAGTTGCCTTCGACGTACTCCATCACGATGTACTGACGGCCGCTCTCCTCATCGAGGCCGAAGTCGTAGACCTGGACGATGTTCGGGTGAACGAGCCGCGCCGCTGAGAGGGCTTCGCGACGGAAACGAGTTACGAACTGCTCGTCGTCGGCAAGGTGCTCGGCCAGCAGCTTGATCGCGACTTGGCGTTCAAGGCGGCGGTCCATCGCCAGCAGCACGGTTGACATGCCACCGCTGCCAAGCCGTTCGCCCAACTCATAGCGCCCTGCCAGTGTGCGTTCCGTCATCGCGCGATCGCCTTAACCGTTCGGTGTGATTCCGCCGTTGTCGGGCGGAACAGTCGGCGTCGTTGTCGTTGTTGTTGGCGTCGTTGTCGTTGTTGTCGGCGTCGTCGTTGTCGTCGTCGGCGTTGTTGTCGTCGTCGTTGGCGTTGTTGTTGTCGTCGTTGGCGTCGTGATCGGCTTTGGCTTCGTTTCGAGGCATTGAACCGGGACGCTGGTC
>CAJBIG010000204.1 GCA_903953065.1 uncultured Solirubrobacterales bacterium | reverse complement strand
TGCCGGGCACACCCGCGAAATACAACAAGGTCTTCATCACCAAGTACGGGCCCAGCAGCGCCAAGAAGGTGCTGCTGCTGATCCCGGGCACCAACGGTGGAGCTGAAAACTTCGCGCTCGTCGGCCCTGAGCTGGCGAAGAAGGTCTCTGGCCTTCAGGTTTGGGCGATGGACCGCCGCGAGCAGGCGCTCGAGGACAACTCAATGATGCAGAAGGTGCTCGCCAACAAGGCGACGGCGCAGCAGGCGCTCGATTATTACCTCGGTTGGACCCTCAACCCGTCGCAGAAGGAGAAGTTCGTGCCGAAGCAGGCGAAGGACTTCAAGTACATGAAGAACTGGGGCATGAAGATGCAGGTCGAGGACGCCCGCGCCGTGATTCTGCAGGCAAAGAAGCAAGGCAAGACCGTAATCCTCGGTGGGCACTCGCTCGGCGGCTCGATGGCCGCCGCTTACGCAGCCTGGGATTTTGGCGGCAAGCCGGGCTACAAGGACATCGCCGGAATCGTCGCGATCGACGGCGGCCTTGCCGGAACATTCGATTCGACCGACACAGCCGAATCAGCGCGCGCAAACCTCGCCAAGCTCGAGGTCACTGCCGAGAACCCAGACGGCCCTTGGGCCAACCTTCTGGGGCTGAAGGGCTTCGCTTGGGCAACCGGCCCGTTCGCTCAGGTCGGCGCGCTGGCGGCGCTGAAGGCTCCAAACGCGCCTTCGGTTCTCGCTTCATTCCTGCTGCTGCCTTCGTACTTGAAGGCCGACGTGCCAACCACCAACGAGGGCGCGCTTGGCTTCGCTTTCGACAACGACACTTCGCCAGCGGCGCTCTCACTGATTCAGGTGCGCGCCGGCCGTCTGGCCACAACGGGCGATCCGCGCGGCTGGGAGAACGGCGAAGTGACTCCGGTTCAGAACATCGCCAAGGGCTTTGGCGGCAACCGGTACGGCACCAACAGCGTCGACTGGTACTACCCGGCGCGGCTCAACGTTGACACCAACGGCGCCAGCTCGATGGAGCGCAACAACCCGGCCGCGAAGGTCCTCGGGCTGCGCGTCTGGCATCTCAAGGACGTCAACGTTCCTTACTACGCCTTCCAGACTTCGCTCAGCGGCTCGCGCGATGGCGTCGTCAACGGTGCGAAGAACTTTGCGGCGCGCTCGAAGGTTCCCAAGGGCGGCCTTGTAATCGTTGACCGCAAGGATTCGACGAGCCACCTTGATCCGCTGCTGGCAGCGCCGGCAACGAACGATTTCCTCAAGACCGTGGTTCCGTTCCTGAAGTCGAAGATCAAGACGCGTTGAGCATTCGCTAAGCTTTTGGCGTGACCTTCCGCGTTCTCTCCGCGCTCCCAGTTTCGGCCGTCAGCCTGCTGCTTATCGCTCCGGCTGCGATCGCCGCATCGCCACAGGAGCCGATCAGCGGCGAAGGAACATACGGAGCGGCGACCGACCGCGTCGTGACGATGACCGGCTTCATGGTGATCGCCTTCTTCCCGCTCTTCATTCTCTGCATGAGCCTGCTGCAGTGGCGGCTTGAGAAGCGCAAAGAGGCTCGCAAAGACGCAGCCAAGCGGCTCAAGTCCGCAGCCGGCGACAGCTGGCAAGCCGGCTGGTAGCGCTGCGAACGAGCACGCGCTGCGTTAGGCTCGCCCGATGACGACCTACCTCGTAACCGGCGCAACAGGCTTCATTGGCGGCAACCTCGCGCAGCGACTGCTCGCGCGGGGCGACACGGTCCACGCAATCGTGCGTGAAAGCTCGCGTGAACGCTTCGAGGCGATGGCACAGCATTGGCCCGGCGGCGAGAACCTAAAGATCGTCAGCGGCGACCTGCTGGAGCCGATGATGGGCGTCAGCGACGAGTGGATCGGTGAGCACCGCGGCAAAATTGATCACCTCTTCCACCTCGCCGCGATCTACGACATGACAGCCTCCGAAGCCCGCAACGAGGAGCTCAACACCGGTGGCACCGCTCACCTGCTGGAGCTCGTCGCCGAGCTTGAGCCGGGCACGCTTCACCACGTCTCCTCGGTAGCCGTCGCAGGCTCCTACGAGGGCATATTCACCGAGCAGATGTTCGACGAGGGTCAGAAGCTGCCGTCGCCCTACCACCGCACGAAGTTTGAATCGGAGAAGCTGGTGCGCGAGTTCAGCTCGGTTCCGTGGCGGATCTACCGGCCGGCCGTTGTGATCGGTGATTCGCGGACCGGCAAGATCGACAAGGTCGACGGGCCCTACTACTTCTTCAAGGCAATCCGACGCGCGCGCAACGTTCTCCCCTCCTGGCTTCCACTGGTTGGCCCTGAGATCGGCGAGACGAACATCGTTCCTGTTGATTTTGTCGCCGACGCAATCGTCGAGATCGCCCACAAGCCGGGGCTCGACGGGAGCGCGTTCCACCTTGCTTCGCCGAAGATGATGTCCTCGGCCGCGGCACTCAACGACTTCGCCAAGGCGGCAGATGCCCCTCACCTGGCGCTGCGACTGCCAGCCGGCCCGCTCGACCCGCTCGCCGCACAGACCAACGCGCTTCTGCGTTCGCTGCCCGGCGTGACGACCGTCGCCGAGACGGTGCTCGACGAGTTCGGCATCCCGCCCGAGGTAATCGAGCACACCGGTTTCACCTGCTCGTTTGACACGACACAGACCGATGCGGCGCTGGCCGGGAGCGGCATCGAGGTTCCAGCTTTGGCCGATTACGCGCAGGTGATCTGGGACTACTGGGAGAACCACCTCGACGCCGGCGGCTTTGCCAGCAGCTCGCTGCGCGCGGCGCTGAACGGGCGGACGGTCGTGATAACCGGCGGCTCGAGCGGCATTGGCCGCTCGGCGGCGCTCGAGATAGCCGCCGCTGGCGGCACGCCGCTGCTGGTAGCGCGCTCGCTCGACAAGCTCGAAGAGGTCAAGGCGGAGATCGAATTGGCCGGCGGCAGCGCCTACTGCTATTCGGCCGACCTATCCGACATGGAGTCGATCGACGAGCTGGTCGCGACAATCCTCGCGCAGCACGCCTCGGTCGACATGATCGTCAACAACGCCGGCCGCTCGATCCGCCGTTCGCTGGCAAACAGCCTCGACCGCTTCCACGATTACGACCGGACGATGCAGCTCAACTACTTCGGCGCAATCCGCCTCGTGATGGGTTTCATCCCACACATGCAGCAGCGCCGCTTTGGGCACGTTGTCAACGTCTCATCGATCGGCGTTCAGGCGAGCCCGCCGCGATTCAGCGCTTACGTCGCTTCAAAGGCAGCGCTTGACGCTTGGACGCGAGTCGTCAGCTCTGAGCTGATCGGCGACAACATCACGTTTACGACGATCCACATGCCGCTGGTACGCACGCCGATGATTGCGCCGACGAAGATGTACGACCACTTCCCGGCGATCTCACCCGACGAGGCTGGTTCAATGGTCTGCGATGCGTTGCAGCGCAAGCCAAAGCAGATCAACACGAAGCTTGGAACGGTCGCCGAGGTTGGCTACGCCCTGGCGCCGAAGCTGCTTGACCAGGTTCTAAACGCCGCCTTCCGCGTATTCCCGGAGTCGGCTGCATCCTCAGGCCGCGACGCCGCGCCGGAGCAGAAAGCCAGCATTGAGCAGATGGCGATGGCCAATCTGATGAAGGGCGTTCACTGGTAAACCGCTCGCAGACGCTCTAGCATCACTGTTCCTGACTGTGGCGTCAGTGGCCTGATGCGTTACCGAGGAGCGTAAGAGATATGCCTGAAGTTGATTTCCCTTTCACAGCAGCCGACGTCGAGCGCACATGCACGCGCCTCTCCGAAGCAACGATGTTGCCCGGCAGCGCCTTCACCGAGCCGTCGGTCCTCGACTGGGAGCAGAAGAACTTCTTTCAGTCCGGCTGGGTCTGCGTAGGCCACATCGGCCAGTTGCGCGAACGAGGCCAGTACATCTCCGCTCAGGTAGGGCCGACCAGCGTGCTCGTCGTTGCCGACGATGACGCCCTGCCACGAGCATTCATCAACAGCTGCCGCCACCGCGGCGCGAAGATCGTCGACGAGCCCGAGGGTCAGGTGCGCCGTCTGCGCTGCTCCTACCACGCTTGGTCGTACGGTTTCGACGGCTCGCTGACGAACGCGCCATTTACCGATGACCTCGACAACTTCGACGCAAGCTGCATGGGCCTACTGCCGGTCGATCTCGCAGTCGTCGAGGGGCTCGTGCTGATTGACCTCTCAGGTGAGGCCGGCCCACCGGCCGAACACATAGGCGACCTAGCCGAAAGGCTCGCGCACTACCGCCTCAGCGAACTCAGCCGCGGCGCAAAGGTCGTGTACGAGGTGAACGCGAACTGGAAGACGATCGTCGAGAACTACAGCGAATGCCTTCACTGCCCCGGCATCCACCCCGAACTAAACCGCCTGTCGCATTACCTGACCGGCGAGACGATGAGCGGCGACGGCGCGTGGTGCGGCGGCTCGATGGACTTGGCCGAGGATGCCGAGACGATGGGCAAGGATGGTGTCGGCAACCACCGCGAGCCGATCGAAGGCCTGAGCGAAGCCGAAACGCGCACTGTTCTCTACTTCGCGATCTTCCCCAACGCGATGGTCTCACTGCACCCCGATTACGTGATGCTGCACACGCTCTGGCCGAAGGCCCCGAACCTCACCGAAGTGACCTGCGAGTGGCTCTTCGAAGACCGCACGATCGCTGCCGCCGACTTCGACCCCAGCGACGCAGTTGAGTTCTGGGATCAGGTAAACCGTGAGGACTGGGGCGTTTGCGAACTAACGCAGAAGGGTCTCGGCGACGGCACGCTGCCGGCCGGCCGCTACACGAAGCAGGAGGACGTCGGTCACAAGTTTGACGTGATCGTCGCCCAGCGCTACCTCGAAGCGCTCGGTGCCGAGGTCCCTGCCCGCAAATAGTCCCGCCTCTGTTTGACAGCAGACCCCCAGCGCGGTACGAATGGTGTTCTGTCCAAAGCACCTGAAGATCCCAAGAGCGGCCTCTCGCGCCGCTCACTTTTTGCCCGCACCGGGGCGGCGGCACTGGGCGCAACGACGCTCGCCGGCCTCGCCGGCTGCGAGAACACGACGACCCCAGTTGCGGCAAGTGGCGCCGCCAGCGGCGGGCCCGGACTGCTAGGGGACCCAACCGCTGGAGGCCCGGTCGATTCTGCAGGGATTCCGCTC
>CAJBIG010000203.1 GCA_903953065.1 uncultured Solirubrobacterales bacterium | reverse complement strand
TCCGCCCCGGCGACGGCGGCGGTTCGAGGGCGTCGCTCGACTGGCCGGCGCGGATCTGATCGAGGGTTCGCGTTGGGCCGCTGCCTAGGCTGTCTGCCCAAGCAATGAAACAGGTTCTCCCCTCGCTTGCAGCCGCCACGATTTCGCCGAACTCATCGTCGTAAACAATCGCGACGGGCTTCTCCTGGTCGCAGACCGCGCTCACCTGGGGCGCAGCGAACATCGTGTTGAGGAAGATCAGGTCGGCGCCGATCCTGTCTGCGGCGATCGTCACCTCGACGAAGTAACGATGGTTGCGGCAGAGGACTGCGATCCCATCGCCCGCGCCGATGCCGGCTGCACTGAAACCGCGTGCTAGTTCGTTTGCGCGCCGATCGAGCTCGGCGTAAGTCAGCGCGCCGCCGTCATCGATCAGCGCCAGCGCGTCGGGGCGACGGATGGCGGC
Source organism: uncultured Solirubrobacterales bacterium (assembly GCA_903953065.1). GTDB lineage: Bacteria > Actinomycetota > Thermoleophilia > Solirubrobacterales > Solirubrobacteraceae > F1-60-MAGs163. Next base: position 1,659 of record CAJBIG010000203.1, on the reverse strand, counting down.
GCTCGCATAGCCGCCGGCGATCGAAGTTCCCCAGCGACGCAGCACGTCGACCGACTTCAACACGCGCAGCGGATTCTCAGGCCGAACCATTCCAGCGCTGGCGAATGTGCGGGCAACAAACGCTGCCTCTTCGAGCTTTTCGCGCATTGCGGCCAGCGTATCGAGCGCGGCACATCAACACGGCCACGCTGCGGGGTGGCCTGCGATCTGTCAGAAGCTGCGCGTACGGTGCAACCTACGTGTCGGTGGAACCAATAACTCCAATCACTTCTGAGCAGGTGAGACTGCTCGGCGATCAGCTGCTGATTGACGGCCTCACGGTCGACGACGACGCCACGATCGCGCTTGCTCGAGAGCGCGAGGCGGCCGGTGAGAGCCTCGATCAACTCGTCAGCCAGGCGATTGAGATCGGCGCGCGCATTCTGCAGCGCGAACAGACCGCTTCAGACACCGAGTTCGTCAAGGCTGAGTTTGAGCGCCAAGCGCACGAGGTAGAACAGCAGTTCAGCGAGAGCGCACTGAAGGTCAGCGAAGGCTTCAAAGAGAAGATCGACGCGACCTTCGACGCCGACGCCGGCCTGCTGCCGAAGCTGCTCGACCAGCACTTCGGCGAGAACTCCAGCAGCGCCGTCCAGAACCAAGTTAAGGCGCTAGTTGAGGAGATGCTGCGCACGCATCGCGAAGCACTGACGAAGCAGTTCACCGCCGATGACGAAAGCAACCCGCTGATCCAGTTCCAAAAGCTGACGACCGAGATCATCAAGCAGGCCTCCGATCAACAGGCCAAGCAGCTACTCGAAATGAACCGCACGATCACCGAGATGCAGAAGTCGATCGCGGGTTCCGAGGCTGAGGCTGAAGGCGCGGAGAAGCTCGCCGAAGCCGAGGCGCGCGGCACCGCGAAGGGCCGCAGCTATGAGGAGCAGGTTGCCGACGCGATCTCCGCAATTGCCCAAGGCCGTGGCGACAGCGCCGAGGCCGTTGGCGAGAAGACCGAGGGCGGCGGCAAGAAGGGCGACGTCGTTGTCGAGATCGAGGCCCAGAGCGGGCCGGCTCGAGGGCGCATAGCTTTCGAGGCGAAGAACTCGCGCCTCAGCCGCAACGAGGCGATCGTGACGCTCGATGAGGCACGCGCTCAGCGCAGCGCCGGATACGGAGTTCTTGTCGTCCCTAGCGACGCTCAGGCGCCCGCAAAGTTCAGCCCGCTCGAGGAGCTCCACGGCAACAAGATCGTCGTCACCTTCGATCCTGAGAGCGATTCGACGCTAGTCCTTGAAACCGGCTACCTGCTTGCGCGGGCGCGGATCTTGATGGCTAGCCCTGAAGGCGACGAGATCGACGCCGTCGCCGTCCGGCAAGCCGCCAGCCGCGCGCTCGACCTGCTGAAGAAGGTTTCCGGGATCAAGCGATCGCTGACCACGGCCAGCAACCAAATACTTGCGACTTCCGAGAGCGTTGACGAGCTGGCTAACTCGGTTCGCGAGCAGCTCGACGAGATCGCCGCTCTTACGAACCCTTCAAGCGACGAAGACGAACAGCTCTAGATCAGCGGCCGTCGGATGCTTCGTCGTCTGCGCCCGCGAGCCGGTCGCGACCACGCTGCACGGCGGAGATGAACTTCGAAAGGTTGGTTTCGAGCGTGCCGAGAATCTCGTCGGC
>CAJBIG010000202.1 GCA_903953065.1 uncultured Solirubrobacterales bacterium | reverse complement strand
TCGCCGGTTCCACTGGTGATGCTCATCGTGCCGGTCAGCGTGATCAGGTCGGCGGCAGTGTCGGCGACGAAGGTGATCTTCGCAACGCCCTTGATCAGGCCGGCGCCGCTGCTCAGCGTCACCTTGCCGACTCCGGTTCCCTTAGCGGGGTCTAGGACCCAATCGATCAGCGTGTTACCGCTGCCGGTAGGCATCCCGATGCAGGTTCCCTTGTCGGTGAACTTGAACGTCTTGCTGTTCTTCGTTTGCGCTGTCGACGCCGTCATATTGATTGTCTGAGCGGTGCCTGGGATTGGCCCAAGCCGCGTTGCTTCCACGCGAGTCAGCTTCGCCTTCAAGCGCTTGTATTCACGCTGCTGCAGAGAGCTGCGGCGGAAGCCAGGCGCGGCGAGGTTCTTCTTCTCGCTTGGGTCGCGCTGGAGGTCGTACATTTCGTATTCGGCCGGTACGAGCCCCAGCGGATCGTAGTAGCGCGCGAGCTTCCAGCGTGTCTCGCGGATGCTCGAGATGTGGTTGGCGCCGTACGGGTGCAGCTTGCTCGCCTGCCCCGACTGGTAGTCGTCGTAGGTGAACATGACGTAGTCCTGGACCGCTTTGGCCTTCGGGTTGACGAGCAGCTTCGAATAGTCAACGCCGTTCCAGTTGGCGCGCGCAGACGATGGCGCGCCGAAGAGCGTCGCCAGCGTCGGTACGAGGTCAACATGCGAGACGAGCGCGTCGCTGGTCCGCGGCTTGGGGAAGATCTGCGGGTTGGAGTAGATCAGCGGCACCTTCATCGTCTCTTCATAGAAGTTGAAGTTCTTCTCGCCGACGCCGTCGTGGCACATTGCCATCTCGCCGTGGTCGGCGGTGCGGATGATGACCGTGTCGTCGAGCAGGTTCTGGGCTTCCAAAGCGTCAAGCGTCTGCACGAGGTAGCCGTCGGCTTCCTTCATCAGATTGGCGTAGAAGTTCAGGTAGCGGCGCTGCTGGTATTTAGTCGTGATCGTGTTGCCGAGCAGGAAGATCTTGCGGAAGGCCGCCTGGACCTTCGGCTTCGTCTTCAGGTTCTCATCGACCGTGCTCGGCAGCTGAATGTCGCCGTCAAGGTCGCTGCTTGGGTATTCGCTGTCCGAGAACGACGCTGGGTAGAAGAGCACGTCGTGTGGGTTGACCAGCGAGATCACGAGGAAGAACGGCGCCTGCGTTGCGGCGACCGAGTTGATGTAGGCGAGTACGCCTTCATCCCCGTCGCTCATGCTGCCGTTGTCGTTCATGAAGCGGTCGTCGTTGTCGCCGCCGCCGCCGGGATTGCCGCCGCCTTCGGGGAGCGACTGGTTGGCGCCGGCGTCGGCCGGGTTCCAGCGCTGTCCGCCGTATGCAGCGACGTCGGCCGGCGTCCAGTCCTGGACCGTGCCGGTTGCCGTATCACCGGCTGCTGGCAGCGGGCTCGGCGGCGTTACGTCCTGCTTGGTCATGTGGAACTTGCCCTTCCAGACGACGTTGTAGCCGGAGGCGGCCATCACGGTGCACATGTTCTTCATCTCGGTCGAGAGCGGAACGTTGGGGTATTCGTAGATCAGGTTGCCTTCACTGTCGAAGGTGTCGTTCATGTCGCTCTCGAGCGTGTGGCGGACCTGATGCTGGGCCGGCATGAAGCCGGTCATCATCGTCGTTCGCGCCGGCGAGCACATGCAGGCGTTGGTGAAGTTGTTCCTGAAGGTCATGCCGGTCTTGGCAAGGCGCATCTGGCCGGGGAGGTTCTTCTCGGCCCAGCCCTTGGGGAAGTGCTGGATCGCACGCTCCTGATCGGTCATGAAGAGAATTACGTTCTTGCCGCCGAAACCTGCCGCTGCAGCGGCTGCTTCAGCGCCGCCGCCGGCTAGCGCCTTGGCTGCGTTGGCGCCGAGCATTACGGCCGGGACCGAGGCTGCTGCGCCCTTTAGGAGTTGACCACGTGTGATGTTCTTAGAATTAGGCATTGGGAAACGGTACCAGTGTTTTAAGACGTGTGCGCCGGTTACTACAAATGCTGTTTGCCCCTCAACTCCGTGCTGGGCGAATTGCCTGCTCAGCCGGCGGCGAGCTGCTGCGACCAGGACTGCACGAGCGGCCCGATCAGCGGCGCGCCGGTTGCCGGATCCCAGCGCGAGAAGATCCAAGCTCCACCGATCTGC
>CAJBIG010000201.1 GCA_903953065.1 uncultured Solirubrobacterales bacterium | reverse complement strand
GTTTGCTAAACCGACGTACGGGTAACCCTGTACCGCGGGTTCGAATCCCGCTTCCTCCGCCCCATTGGGCTTTGGAAACGCTTACAGAATAGTTTTCTGTTTATTAAGTTTCGGGATGTAGCGCAGTCCGGTAGCGCACCTGCTTTGGGAGCAGGGGGTCGGAGGTTCGAATCCTCTCGCCCCGATTTGAAGGGCCGGCTTAGGCTGGCGAAGCGAGTTGTTCGGTCTGGCGATTGCGGCGCGACATGAAGTAGGCAAACGACCCGCCCGTGACCCACATGAAGAGTCCGTAGACGGCCGCCGGGATTGTCATCTCCGGGTCGAGCGAGGCGCCAACCGCGATTGCCAAGGTTGCGTTGTGGAGGCCCAGCTCGAGCGCGATCGCAGTTGAGCTGCGGTCGCTCAGGCGCGCCGCGCGCGCGGTCATGAAGCTAATTCCCATTGCAAGAACGTTCAGCGTGATGACGGCAAGCAGGACGCTTCCGAGGTATTCGGTCACGCGACCCCATTCGCTGCCAACTGCGGCAGCGACGATCACCACAAAGAGTCCGAGCGAGATAACGCGGAAGCGGTGGTAGTTGGTCAGCGTCCACTCCGGCGCACGCTGCTTGACTGCCATTCCGATGATCAGCGGTACCAGAGTGATCGCCAGCACGCGGCCGGCGATCGGTAGAACCTCAACGTCGTTGTCGACACCGGTCAAGTTGAACCAGGCGGAGCTGAGAGAGAGGTAGAGCGGCACCGTGACAACTGCCAGCGCGCTTGAGATGCCGGTCAGCGTGACCGAGAGCGCCGTCTCGCCACGGGCAAGATGGGTCAGCAGGTTGGCCATCGTTCCCCCCGGAGCGGCGCCCAGCAGCACCAGTCCGACAGCCAAGATCGGAGGGAGGTTGAAGACGGTTGCGACACCTACGGCAAGCAGCGGTGCGACGATCAGCAGGTTGGCCATGCCGACGATTACGCCGCGCGGCGCTCTTAGAACGACAAGAAAATCTTCCTTCACCAGGCCCATGCCGAGCGAGAACATGATGAAGACGAGCCCGAGCGGCAGTGCGATCAATGTGATTGGGTTGTCGTCCATCGAAGCGCGACAATACTGCCCGGCTGGCCTGCTCGCGCGATACTTTGGCGGAAGTGATCGGCGAGTCGCCGATCAAGCCCCCGTAGCTCAGTTGGATTAGAGCGGCCGGCTTCTACCCGGCAGGTCCCAGGTTCGAGTCCTGGCGGGGGCATCGCGAAGCGGCCGCTGCCGCGCGTGGCTCAGGCCGTACACTGCCCCCTGCGCGGTGGGTGTAGCTCAGTTGGTAGAGCTCCTGGTTGTGGTCCAGGCGGTCGCGGGTTCGAGTCCCGTCACTCACCTTCCGCTGGCGGCTACTTAGTCAGCTCGCAGCCCGGAAGGCCAGCGGCCTTGGCAGCCGCGTTGGCCTTAGCCACGGCGGCCTCGAAGAGAACGCCGGTCTTGAGGAAGGCGGCGCTCATGACGCCCTGATCGGCTGCGGCTGCGGCGGCTTCGTTGGCGGCCGGGATCGCTTTGAAGGAGGTCAGCCAAGCGTTGAACTGGGCGCTGGCGTCGGCCGGCGGGTCAAGCTGGCTCAGCTTCTCGACGGCGGCGTTGAAGAGTGCGGCCGAGTTGGTCTGTACCGCTTTCGTTTCGGCGCTAGTTGTCGGCATCGACTGAGCGTTGACCTTGTCGAAGGCTGCCGTGCAGATCGCTGCGGCGTCGCTCTCGAAC
>CAJBIG010000200.1 GCA_903953065.1 uncultured Solirubrobacterales bacterium | reverse complement strand
CAGCAGCGTCAACGAGCTCATCGGGGCTCGATGCGCCGTCAAGGAAAGAGAAGGCCGAATGACAGTGGAGTTCTGCGTACAACACGAACGTATGTTCGCATTATTGCGCAGCCTTTGTGGAAATTCTTTTCCCGCCTCCTGCAGCCCCTGTCACTACCCGCGCAGACAGTCGCTGCGCGCGCGCCAGTTCTGGTCGATTCCGCGCACGCGAGCGTCGAGCAGGGTCGCGTTCTCGACGCTGCGCTGGTAATTGCCGACCAGCCCCACGCCCGCTCCAAGCTTGCCGCCGAAGCCGCTGCGCTTCCCCTCTATCCCGTAGCTGCGAACGAGCGTCACGCCGTTGCTGTTGATCCTTGCCTTCAGCGCTTCGGAGACCTTCGCCGCCGGGCCGAAGCCGACGCCGCGGTCACGCAGCGCGGCGATGAACGAGGCGGCCACCTGGCGGCTCGCGGCATTGCTGAGATCGAGATGCTGCTCGACCTCGACCAGCATGCCCTGACGCAGCGGCAGGCTGCCGACGCCGGCGACGAGCGTGCTGACAGCGCCGGGCAGCTTTGCTCCTGCGTGGAAGCGGCGCGCGTCGAAGACGCCAAGGTCGATCGGATTGCCGGCGCGGTCGAGCGTCAGCGTGTAGAGCTCGCTGCGGCGCAGGCCGCCTTCGACGCCGCTGGCCGGGAGCGGCGAGAGGTCGGCTAGCAGCTCGTTGCGTCGGGCGATCGTGAGCGTGCGCCGGCCTGTGCGATGGTCGAGCCGCTCGCCGACGAGATCTTCGGCCTCGAAGCTGATTCCGGCGGCTGCAAGGCGGCCGCCGATGATGCTGCTGAGGCCGCTCTCGCCGAAGCTGATGTCGGCAGGAGGCGGCGCGGCGCGGCGACTGCGCGGCGACGCCAGCGGCAGCTTGCCGCGGCCGGTCATCGTCGCTGGCGAAGGCGTGAGCTGCGCGATCAGCCGCTCGGCCGCCGCGGCGCTGGGAACCACCCAGGCGCGCCCGCGAGCGATCCGGCCGCTGAACGAGCCGCTCGCCGCGGCGCCAAACTCGGCGCCACCGATCGAAACACTTCCGCCGGCCGTTAGCTCAAGGCCTGCGCCGCCGCTCCCGATCAGCGTCACCATCTCGGTTCCGTCGGAGCTCCGTTGGCGGATGATTGTGCGGCCGCCGGCGAGCCGGACCACGGTTACAACGACGACGAGATTCCGGCTCGTCGTTTGCGAACCGATGACGCAGGGAGCGCGGTCGCGCTCGCAGTCGCCGCCGCCAACGACGCAGATGCCGCGGGCAAACTGCGCCAACACCGAGGCCGCCAGCCCTTCGCCCTTGACCGCCATTGCGCCGCCGCCGACCACCAGCGTTGAGATGACCAGCAGGACGATGTATTCAAGGCTCGCCTGGCCGCTGTCGTTTCGCACGCGGCCCAAGTTGGCGGCGCGGCGGTTACGCCTCTACTGCCAGTCAGCAGCGCAGCGCGCACGTCGGCGCGCGGGATTGCCGCTTAGCGGTGGCGGAACCAGCCGCCGCCGACGAGGTCGCGAAAGACGACGAGGTCTCCCCCGTCGATCGTCACAAGCTCCCAGTAGCGCCGGCGCAAAGGCCGCTCGCTCCACCAGCTGTCCTCAACCAGCCACGATTCGCGCACGGCGCTGATCTCGCCGCCCTCAACTTCGAGCGGCCTACCGCCGACGCCAGCGCATACCCGCACCGCGCGCGGCGCGCCGAGCCTTCTTGCGGCCGGAGTCATCGCTCGTAAGGGGTTAGAACGGCGCGGCGCTCAGGGATTCGCGACTGAGGGTCGGCGAGCAGCACGCGCAGCGCCGCCTGCGGCCCGGCGAGCGCGCGCAGCTGACCGATCGCCTCGCTGAGCCGCCCGGCGCGGCGGAACTCGTCGTCATCGAAGAGCGCCTCCGCCGGCGGCGCCGGCGGGCCGAGCTGCTCGGCGGCAAGGCGCAGAGACTTCGCCGGGGCCGGCAGCAGTGCCAGCCGCAGCGCCAGCGCGGTGCGGATTCGCAGCGCGTCACTGAGCGGCTCACGGAAGACGACGCGCTCGCGCCAGGTGCCGCCCTCGGTCAGCTCTGCCGAGAGCGTTGCCGCGCGCAGCGTTCGGCCTCCAAGCTCGCTGCGGGCGAGCAGAGAGTCAACGAGCATTTCGAGCGCCACGGCAAGCTGCGGGCCGGAGGCCGATTCGATCAGAGTCAGAGTCTCTTCCAGCGGCTCGCTCGGTTTGCGCGGACGCAGCGGGCGGTCGTTGCCGTGCGCCATCTCCCAGGCAGTGATTCCGGCGCGGCCGAAGCGATCGGAGACGCTGCCGCGCGGCAAGGCGGCGAGCTGACCTAGCGTCGTGATGCCAAAGCGGGCGAGCGGCTCAACCAGCTTTGCAGTCGCCGGCTCGCGCGCAAGCAGCGCGGCAGGCGCGGCCGCCAGCTGCGCGGCGCCGTCAACTACCGATGGCCTACGGCTACGCGCCTGCTCTGCGGCGACGACGGCGCAGAAGCGAGACGACCCGGCGCCGATCCGAGCCGGCAGCTTCAGAGCCGCACGCGTTGCCTTCACGACGCCGTCGAGAGAGCCGCCGTGGAGGCGACCAAGCCCGCGCGCCTCGAAACAGGCGAGCCCCACTCCCCCGTCCTCTACCTGGGCGCCGACCGATTCCAGCCGCACCAACACTTTCTCCCAGCTATCGGCAACGGCAACGGGGTCGGCGGCGATCAGCCGCAGCTGCGGTGCGCGCGCCAAGGCCTCGGCGATCTTCATCCCGGGAGCCACGCCGAGCGCTTCGGCGGCCGGCGAAACTTCACCAACCAGCGCCGCGCGGCCCGGCTCCGGCGCCAGCGCCAGCGGCCCTTCGGCCAGCGCGGCGCGGCCACCGGCAGCGATTGCGAGCGAAAAGCGGGGCAGTATGACGGCGACAACCATAAGCGAACGTATGTT
>CAJBIG010000199.1 GCA_903953065.1 uncultured Solirubrobacterales bacterium | reverse complement strand
CCCCAATCCGGTCTTCCACGGTGACACGCTGTTCTGCGAAACAGAGGTTTTGGAGAAGAAGGAATCGAAGAGCAAGCCCGACCGCGGCGTCGTGAAGGTTCACACCCGCGTCTTCAACCAAGACGGAGTTCTGGTGGCCGAGTTCAAGCGGCTCGTACTGGTTCCCCGCCGCGAGCCCGGCGAAGCCGCCGCATAGGAGATTCAAATTCAATGACCGATACAGCTGTCCCTACAGAACACGAAGCGCTGATCGCATGGGTTGACGAGATTGCCGCGATGACTAAGCCGGCCGAGGTCGTCTGGTGCGACGGTTCAGCCGAAGAGTACGAACGGCTCTGCCAGCTGCTCGTCGATCAAGGAACCTTCCGCAAGCTAAGTGACGCCAAGCGCCCCAACTCATACCTCGCCTGGTCCGACCCGGGCGACGTTGCCCGCGTTGAGGACCGCACCTACATCTGCTCTGAAGATGAGCACGATGCCGGCCCAACCAACAACTGGGAGGCGCCTGCCAAGATGCGCGAGAAGCTGGTGCAGCTCTTCGAGGGCTCGATGACCGGCCGCACGATGTACGTCGTGCCGTTCAGCATGGGGCCGCTCGGCTCCGACAAGTCGTACATCGGTGTGCAGCTAACCGATTCGCCTTACGTTGCAGTTTCGATGCGCGTGATGACGCGGATGGGCGAGAAGGCGCTGGCACAGATCGGCACCGACGGTCGCTTCGTGCCCTGCCTTCACTCGGTTGGCATGCCGCTCTACGAAGGAGTCGAGGACGTCTCCTGGCCCTGCAACGAAGACAAGTACATCGTCCACTTCCCCGAAACGCGCGAGATCTGGTCATACGGCTCCGGTTACGGCGGCAACGCCCTTCTGGGCAAGAAGTGTTTCGCGCTGCGGATCGCCTCGGTGATGGCGCGCGACGAAGGCTGGATGGCCGAGCACATGCTGATCCTCAAGCTCACCTCTCCCGAAGGGGAAGTGAAGTACATCGGCGGCGCCTTCCCATCGGCCTGCGGCAAGACCAACCTCGCGATGCTGATCCCAACGCTCGAAGGCTGGACCGTTGAGACGATCGGCGACGACATCGCTTGGATGAAGTTCGGCGACGACGGCCGCCTTTACGCAATCAACCCGGAGGCCGGATTCTTCGGCGTAGCGCCGGGCACGAGCGAAAAGACCAACCCCAACGCGATGGCCTCGATCGAGGAGAACACGGTCTTCACCAACTGCGCGCTTACCGACGACGGCGACATCTGGTGGGAAGGGATGACCGATGAGGCCCCCGATCACCTGATCGACTGGCACGGCAACGACTGGGCGCCTGATTCAGAGACGCCGTCCTCGCACCCGAACGCCCGTTTCGCCTGCCCGGCGGAGCAGGATCCGGCGATCGCCGCGGAGTGGGAAGACCCTGCCGGAGTGCCGATAGACGCCTTCCTCTTCGGCGGCCGCCGCGCAACGGTGGTGCCGCTGGTTCGGGAAGCGTTCGATTGGAACCACGGCGTCTTCCTTGGCGCGACGATGAGCTCCGAGATGACCGCCGCTGCCGCAGGCACCGTCGGCCAGCTCCGCTTTGACCCGATGGCGATGCTGCCGTTCTGCGGCTATAACGTCGGCGACTACTTCGCCCACTGGCTGAAGCTGGGCGCTGAGGCTGACGCCGACAAGCTGCCGAAGATCTTCTACGTCAACTGGTTCCGCAAGGCCGACGACGGCCACTTCATGTGGCCCGGCTTTGG
>CAJBIG010000198.1 GCA_903953065.1 uncultured Solirubrobacterales bacterium | reverse complement strand
GAAGGCGCTGATAATCGTCGCGATCATGGCGCTGGGGTGCTGGGAGCCTCGCTTCCGACCATCACGCAGGTGCCTCCGGCAGCTTCGATCGCTGCTCGCGCCGAGGCGCTGAAGCCGTGGGCGTGCACGGTCAGCGGCTTGCTGATCTCGCCTTTGGCGAGAACCTTGACTGGAATGTTCTTGCGCGTACCGAGCCCGTTGGCAACGAGCGCTTCGATCGTCACGTCGGCGCCGGAATCAAAGCGAGCTTCAAGGTCTTTGAGATTTACGGCCTGCGTGTGCGTGCGGAACGGCTCGAAAGGCATCGACTTCTTCATGTTCGGGCCGCGCAGCTTGCGCATCCGAACCTGAATCGGCATCTGGCCGCCTTCGAAGCGGGCGCGATCTTTCGAACCTGAGCGGGAGCCGTAGCCCTTGTGTCCGCGGCCCGATGTCTTTCCGTGGCCGGAACCATGGCCGCGGCCGACGCGGCGGCGCGGCTTGCGGCTGCCTGGAGCCGGCGAAAGGCTGTGCAGGCCGAAGCGTTCGCTCTCCGAACTCTCCTCGGTAGCGGCCTTCTTGGCAGTGGCCGGCGCCGGCTTAGCGGCGGCCTCGCTCTTGGCAGGGGTCTTTTTCTCGGCGGCAGGCTTCGCCGCTGCGGCTGGCTTCTTGGCTGCCGCAGGCTTGGCGGCTGCGGCTGGCTTCTTCGCAGCGGCAGGCTTCTTGGCCGCTGCAGGTTTGGCGGCTGCGGCAGGCTTCTTCGCGGCGGGCTTCTTTGGCTCGGGGCTCATCAGGAGTCCTCTCCGTCGACGCGTACAAGGTGGCGGACGGTGTGAAGCATTCCGCGCGTCGGCGGGTTGTCGTTCACTTCAACGCTGTGGCCGATCTTGCGCAGACCGAGCGAGCGCAAGGTAGCGAGCTGCGAAGCTTGGCTGCCGTTGCTGGAGCGGATTTGGGTTACGCGAAGCTCACTCATGCCGGCGGCTCCTCTGCAGCCTTGGTCTCCTCGACGACTTCGGCAACCTCAACGGCTTCAACGGCCTCGGCAACCTCGACGGCTTCAACCGCTGAGACGGGCTCAACCGCTACGGCAACCGCACCCTCTTCTTCGGCAACTGGCGCTGCCGTGGCAGGTGCGAGACCGAGAACCTCGTTGATCGAAAGTCCGCGCAGCTCAGCGACCTCGGCCGGGGTGCGCAGGCTGCGCAGCCCTTCAACCGTCGCCTTGACGAGGTTGATCGGGTTCTGCGAACCAAGGCTCTTGGAAAGAATGTCGTTAATCCCGGCCAGCTCAAGAACCGCGCGAACGCCGCCACCGGCGATCACGCCGGTACCTGGCGATGCCGGCTTCATGAATACGCGGCCGGCGCCGAAGATGCCGGTCGTCTGATGCGGAATCGTTGCGCCGTAGCGAGGAACGCGGAAGAGGTTCTTCTTCGCCTGCTCTACGCCTTTTTGGATCGCCATTGGAACCTCGTTGGCCTTGCCGTAACCGACGCCGACGACGTCCTTCTCGTCACCTACGACGACAAGTGCGGTGAACGAGAAACGGCGGCCGCCCTTGACAACCTTGGCGACGCGGTTGATCTCAACGACTCGTTCTTGAAGGTCAAGCCCTGAGGCGCTGACTGTCCGGTCAATTTCCATGGCTTAGCTCAATTCCTTGCTCATACGCTCAGTCCGCCCTCGCGCAGTCCTTCAGCGAAAGCCTTTACTCGGCCGTGATAACGGTAGCCACCGCGGTCGAAGACCACGGCTGACGTGCCTGCGGCTTTGGCTCGCTCGGCGAGCAGCTGGCCAAGCTTCTCGGACTGCTCCATCGGCGCGATCGAACGCATCTGCGGCTCCGACCAGCTGACGGCAGCCAGCGTCTGGCCCTTCGAATCGTCGATTAGCTGAGCGCTGATGCCGCGGTTGGAGCGGAAGACAGAAACGCGCGGGCGCTCGGGAGTACCGATTACCTTTGCGCGGACGCGGCGCTGGCGCCGAAGGCGGCCAGTTGCCCGAGTAGCTTTGCTCATGCGCGCTTACCTACCTTGCGGATTACGTGCTCGCCCTCGTAACGGATTCCCTTGCCCTTGTAAGGCTCAGGTGGGCGGCTCTTGCGGATCTTCGCGGCCGTCTCACCGACGAGCTGCTTTGAGATTCCTTTGACAATTACGCTCGTTGGCTGGGGCACGTCGAAGCTGATTCCGTCGGGGGCTGGAATCTCCACCGGGTGCGAGTAGCCGAGAGCCAGAGTCAGATCGGAACCCTTCAGCGCGGCGCGGTAACCGACGCCCTGAATCTCCAGCGTCTTCTCGAAGCCGTCGGTTACTCCCTCGACCATGTTGGCGACGAGAGAGCGAGTGAGGCCGTGCAGCGAGCGATGCTCACCGCGGTCGGTTGGGCGCGTGACGAGTAGCTCCTCGCCCTCCTGCACGACAGTGATGTCGCGCGGGATCCGCTCGCTTAGCTCGCCCTTCGGGCCCTTGACAGTCACCAGTTCAGGCTCGATCTGAATCTCGACGCCGGCTGGGACAGGGATTGGTTTTCTTCCGATTCGCGACATAGGGCTACCAGACGAAGGCCACAACCTCGCCGCCGACACCCGCTGCGCGGGCCTCGTGGCCGGTCATGACTCCCCTTGAAGTGGAGACGATTGTTGTGCCCATTCCGCCTTGAACCTTCGGAATGCTGCCGTTGTCGACGTAGTAGCGCTGACCTGGCCGCGAGGCACGCTTGAGGCCGGTGATTGCGCTGCGACGGTCGTCAGCGTACTTGAGCTCTACGGCGAGAATGTCGCCCGGGTGCTCAGCGTCATGCTCACGCATCTCGTAGCCGGCGATGTAGCCCTGCTCCTTGAGGATCCGGGCCATCTCGCGCTTCAGCTTCGATGCCGGGATCTCGACGACGTCGTGCTGGGCAACGATGCCGTTGCGCACGCGGGTCAAGAAATCGGCGATTGGATCTGTCATCGACATTGGTTGCTCTTCTCCCCTACCAGCTGCTCTTCGTCATTCCGGGGATGTAG
>CAJBIG010000197.1 GCA_903953065.1 uncultured Solirubrobacterales bacterium | reverse complement strand
CTCTTCAGCGAGCTGACCAGCGCAATCCGCGTTGATCTGCCCGGCGAGGATGAATCGGTACCGCTTGACCAAGCGCTGAGTCTGCTCCACTCGCCGGAGCGCGACGTCAGGCGGGACGCCGCGGCTGCGGTCACTAGGGCGCTCGAGCCGGGGCTGAGGACGCGCGCATACCTCTTCAACACGCTGCTGCAAGACAAGGCCACCGAGGACAGGCTGCGCAGCTACCCAACATGGCTCTCAAGCCGCAACCTCGCAAACGAGGCAAGTGACGAATCGGTCGAGGCGCTGGTCGAGGCCGTCGAAGGCGCTTACGAACTGCCGCGCCGCTGGTACCGGCTGAAGGCGAAGCTGCTTGGGCTGGAGCGGATCGCCGACTACGACCGCGCCGCCGCGATCGCCCAAGACGAAGCCAAGGTTGGCTGGAGCGAAGGCAAAGAGATCGTGCTCGACGCCTACGGCGACTTCTCGCCCGAACTTGGCGACCTGGCGGCGCGCTTCTTCGATGAGCGGTGGATCGACGCCCCGGCCCGCCCCGGCAAGCGGGGCGGTGCCTTCTGCGCGTACACGGTGCCAAGCGTCCACCCCTACGTGATGCTCAACTGGACGGCAACGCGGCGCGACGTAATGACGCTCGCGCACGAGCTCGGCCACGGCGTTCATGCGGCGCTGGCGATTCCGCGCGGCATCTACGAACAGCACACTCCGCTGACGGTCTGCGAGACGGCCTCCGTCTTCGGTGAAACGCTCGTCTTCCGTCGCCTGCTCGAAGCGGCAGAGACGCCGCAGTCGCGGCTCAGTCTGCTGGCCGAAAACATTGAGAACTCAATCGCGACCGTATTCCGCCAGACGGCGATGAACCGCTTCGAAGGAGCGGTCCACACCCACCGGCGCGAGCAGGGAGAGCTCTCGGTCGAGGATTTCGCCGCGCACTGGCAGGCGACGCAGGAGGATCTGCTCGGCGACGCTGTAGAGATCACCGACGACTACCGCTGCTGGTGGAGCTACATCCCCCACTTCATCGGCAGCCCTGGCTACGTGTATGCCTACGCTTATGGCCAGCTGCTGGCGCTTTCGGTCTACGGCCAGTACCTCAAAGAGGGCGAAGCTTTTGTCCCCGCCTACCTTGAGATGCTCGCCGCCGGCGGCTCGCGCAGCCCCGAAGACCTGGCGAAGATCGCCGGCCTCGATCTCACCGACCCCGGCTTCTGGAAGTCAGGGCTGGAGCTCGTCGCGGCCGAACTCGAAGAGGCCGAGGTCGCCGCCGAAGAGATCCTTGGCGAAAGCTCATGAGCCAGAGCGGCTGGGAAGGCCTGTCGCTGACCGGCCGCAGCGCTCTGGTGACCGGAGCCGGCGCGCCAGACGGCATTGGCTTTGCGACGGCACGATTGCTTGCCGCGCGCGGCGCCCGCGTTGCCCTGGCAGCAACGGGGAGCCGGATCGAAGAGCGGGCGGCTGAGATCGAAGCGAGCGGCGGCGAGGCGATCGGCCTGACCGCAGACCTTCGCGACGAGGAGCAGGCGAAACGGCTCGTCTCTGCGGCAGCCGAACGATTCGGCCCAGCCGAGATAGTCGTCAACAACGCCGGCATGGTCCAGTCGGGCGAAGCGCTCTCGGAGCCGCTCTTCGCCGAGATGAGCGCCGAGCGCTGGCAGGAGGAAATAGACCGAAGCCTCAACATCACTGCGCGAATCTGCCGACTCACCGTACCGGCAATCGCAGCGAGCGGCTGGGGCCGAATCGTCAACGTCAGCTCCGTAAGCGGACCAATCGCAGCCTTTCCACGCGCCTCGGCCTACGCTGCCGCGAAGGCTGGGGTCGACGGCCTAACGCGCGCGCTGGCGCTTGAACTCGGGCCGTTCGGCGTGACCGTCAACAGTGTCGCTCCAGGCTGGATTGCGACCGGTTCGCTAACCGAGCGGGAGGTGGCAGCCGGCTCGCACACTCCCGTCGGCCGCTGCGGCACACCGCAGGAAGTCGCTGAGCTGATCGCCTTTCTCTGCGGCCCAGGGGCTTCCTACGTCAGCGGCCAGTCG
>CAJBIG010000196.1 GCA_903953065.1 uncultured Solirubrobacterales bacterium | reverse complement strand
GGTCGGCGGTGACGATGAAGAGCGAGCGCTGCCAGATTCCAGCCTCTTTCATCCGCTTGATGATGCTGGCGAGAATCTTGTCGGCGTACTCGGTCTGCAGCATCGCGCGCTGCAAGGCAACGTCGCTTGGGTAGCGGTCTTCGCTCCAGATTTGGTCGTTGAGGCCGGGCGCATCGCTGCCATCGGCGACGTACTGATCGCCATCCGGTGAGAAGCGCCAAGGAACGTGAGGCAAGAGCATATGGAAGACGTAGAGCGGCGCGCGTCCCTCTCCGGTGATCGCGTTCTGCTTCTCAGCCGTCAGCCTTAGGCCATCGTTGCGCGAGCCGGCTCCTGGGAGGTCGGCGAGCGCCGGGCTGTCAGCGAAGCGAGCCTTCGGGCTTACGGCCTTCGCTTTCTCCGCCACGCTCAGCTGCTTGGTAGTTGGCGCGAAGTCGGTATAGGTGGCGTCGATCGCCGGCAGCTCGTTGGCCAGGTCGCCAGGCAGGACCGTTCGTCCGGCAACAACTGTCAGGTCGTCGACGAGCGCCGTCAGGCGCTGCTTGGCGTTGCCGACCGGCAGCGGCTCACAGATCGAGGGCGGGCAGACGTGGGTGACCGCCTCGAGATTGGTAACGCGATGGCTTGGCGCGAGCATCGTGTAGATGCTCTGGTCGTAAACCGCGTTACGTGGGGTTTTGTCTGGCGGTGTCAAGCCGGTCAGGATCGCGGGCACCGCCGACCACGTGGCGTCGCTGACGGTTGTGTTGTTCTTGTACCAAGTGGCGGTTTCGCCGAGCTTGGCGAAAGTCGGGAATCGTTCGGCGTCGATAGAGGTGTCGCCTTTCATCAGCATTGCGGCGGGAAGTTCGTCGTAGATCACAAGCACGACAGGCGTTGAATTGCCCGACTCGCCCGTCGCTCCGCTTGAGCCTTCGCTGCTGGGCATGATCACACTGGAGACGGGCGAGGCGAAGACAAAAAGCGCGAGGAAGAGGAAAGAGGCGGGCGTCAGAACGGTCAAGAAGGTGCGCATCCCGGCCGTCCTCCAGAAGGCGACTGCTGCGAGCGCGCCGATTGCAAGCGAGATAACAAACGCCGGCAGCGTGGCCGAGAAGGGGCCCTTGATGAACTGCAACGCGATTAGGCCGATCAACAGCGCGACGAAGAAAACGTGAACAACGCGAGCTGCGCTTGCTGAGACCGCCCGCACGAGTACCTCAACGAGCGTCAGGACGAGTGGCGGTATGAAAGTCAGTCCGATCGCGAAGATCAGAATGTCGCCCGGCGTGTTACCGCGGGCAACGAAGAACGCGCTGTCGCTGCCGAGTACGTCAAATAGCGGGCGTACGAGGCCTAGCGACCACAACGCCGCAAGTTGCAGCCCAAGCACCCACCACGAAGGCCACTCCCTCGTCGCCTGCTCAGCCTCGGCTGCGGGCGCGCTGCTCAAATCAGGACTGCGGTGCGTCGCGCTCGGCCGGCGCGTCTGCGGCCGTCGTCGTCACCGTTGAGGTGTCGTCGTCGTCGTCGCCGCGACCAAAGATGCCCTTGATCCTCTTCCAGTACATCTTCATTGCGACACCGGCGGCGGCAAAGCCACCGACGAGAAGCTGAAGAATCATCGAGCCGCTACCGGCGTCGAGATAGGCGAGAGTTGTTTGAAGACTGGTCATAGAAAGGATCTCCTGATTTGGGTGGAACGCGGGCAAAGAGACCCTGCGCAAAGAACGACTGACCTAGAGAGGTTACCGGATTGTTATCAGGAATCCTGCAGTTGGATCTGAGCTGGCCAGTTTGCGCTCGGTAGTTAGCCCGATTCAGCCTTTGAGCAAGACCCAAACAAGCGTCGCAGCGAAGGCGATTTGCCCGAAAGTAAGGGCGATTCCAAGGCTGCTGGCCCCGAGCAGCAGAGCCAGCACGGTTCCCAATGTGAATGCAGCAATCATTGCCGCCAGTTGAACGGGGTGTGAACGGATCATGCGGCGACACTGATTCCGTTGCGTTCAGCGACCAGGCGAACGATGTCGCCGATGATCGACGTGATCTCAAAATCCTTTGGCGTGTAGACGCCGGCAACCCCGGCAGCCGTCAGCTCCGCGAGATCGGCGTCGGGGATGATGCCGCCGACGACGACCGGCGCGTCAACGCCTAGCTTGGCCATGTCGTCGATCACGGCCGGAATCAGCTCACGATGCGAGCCGGAGAGGATCGAGAGCCCAACAACGTCGACATCCTCCTGCATCGCGCTTGTGGCGATCTGCTCAGGGCTCAGGCGAATCCCTTCGTAGACAACCTCCATGCCGGCGTCGCGGGCACGGACGGCAATCTGCTCGGCACCATTGGAGTGGCCGTCGAGGCCCGGCTTGCCGACGAGGATCTTGATCCTGCGGCCGAGGGCATCGCTGACGCGATTGACCTCGTCGCGCAGAGTCGCCAGCGCTGCGTCGTCGCTGCCGCCGCTGACCGCTCCGCTTACGCCGGTGGGGGCGCGGTATTCGCCAAAGCTGCTGCGCAGCGCCGAGGCCCACTCGCCTGTCGTTACGCCGGCCTTCGCGGCGGCGATAGTCGCCGGCATGATGTTTTCGCTTTCGTCGGCGGCTACTCGCGAGAGCTCAGCGATCGCGGCCTCTGCGGCGCCGGCGTCACGCTGCTCGCGCCAAACGCGGACCGCCTCGGCCTGCTCCGCTTCGAGCGCCGGATCAACGGTCAGGATGCCGCCGTCGCTGCCGGCCATCAGTGGCGACTCTTCGGTCTCCGTGAAACTGTTCAGGCCGACGACGATCTGCTCGCCGCTTTCAATCCGGCGCATCCGCTGACGGTGACTGTCTACTAGCGCGCCCTTCATGTATTCGACCGCCTCAACGGCGCCGCCCTGGCCGGCGACGATCTCGATCTCGGCGCGGGCGCCGGTCAGCAGCTCGTCGACGAGACCGTCCATCACGACCGACCCTTCGAAAATGTCGGGGTATTCGAGCAGGTCGGTTTCGTAAGCCATCAGCTGCTGAATCCGCAGCGACCACTGCTGGTCCCACGGCCGCGGCAGGCCGAGCGCCTCGTTCCAGGCGGGGAGCTGGATTGCGCGGGCGCGGGCGTCGCGGCCGAGCGTCACCGAGAGCATCTCAAGCACGATCCGTGGAACGTTGTTCTCCGGCTGCGATTCGGTCAGGCCGAGCGAGTTGACCTGAACGCCGTAACGCAGACGCAGCTTGCGCTCGTCGGTTACGCCGTAGCGCTCACGGCCGATCTCCTCCCAGAGGATCGTCATCGCGCGCAGCTTCGCGTGCTCTTCGATGAAGCGCATTCCGGCGTTGACGAAGAACGAAATGCGGCCGAAAACGTCACCGATCCGCTCCGGCGCGACGCGCTCGGCGGCGGCGTCAAGGACGGCGATCGCGTTGCTCATCGCAAAGGCGATCTCCTGAACCGGCGTGGCGCCAGCTTCCTGGAGGTGGTAGCTGCAAATGTTGATCGGGTTCCACTGCGGCACGTGCTCAACGGTGTAGGCGATCATGTCGGCGATCAGCCGCATCGACGGGGCAGGCGGGAAGGCGTAGGTGCCGCGCGCGAGGAACTCCTTGATGATGTCGTTCTGCGTTGTGCCGGTCAGCTCTGCCTGCGAGGCGCCCTGCTCCTCGGCGACGGCGATGTAGAGCGCCAGCAGCCAGGCGGCGGTGGCGTTGATCGTCATCGAGGTGTTCATCTTGTCGAGCGGAATCTCGCTCAGCAGCGCTTCCATGTCGCCGCGGTGGGCGACAGGCACGCCGACCTTGCCAACCTCGCCGCGGGCGATCGGGTCGTCAGGGTCGTAGCCGGTCTGCGTGGGCAGATCAAAGGCGATCGAAAGGCCGGTCTGGCCCTTCTCGAGATTGGAGCGGTAGAGCTCGTTTGACTTCTCGGCTGTTGAGTGACCCGCATAGGTGCGGATCATCCACGGGCGGTCTGGCTCTGGCAGGCGGGGTTCCATTGGGCGATTGTATGCTGCGAGGCCTTGTCTGAGCTTGAAGCGATCGATCTGCAACATCTGGGCCGCGAGCAGTCGATCTGCTGCTACCGGCAGGGCGACGTGATCATCGATCCTGGCCCGCAGGTCAGCAGTCAGCGCGTGATCGACGCTCTGGGAGGCGAGGCGCCGCGAGCAATCCTGCTCACTCACATTCACCTTGACCACGCGGCGGCAACCGGCGCGCTGATCGAGCTGTGGCCCGAGACCGAGGTTTGGGTTCATGAGCGGGGCGCGCCGCACGTGATCGACCCGGAGCGGCTGATTGCCAGCGCGACGCGAATCTATGGCGACGAGATGGAGCGGCTCTGGGGGACGATCTTGCCGGTGCCGGCTGAGCGCGTGCGGGTTCTCTCTGGCGATGAAGAGATCGGTGATTGGAAGCTTCTCTACACGCCCGGCCACTCCGGCAACCACATCGCCTACTTGCACGAGCCCACTGGAACGCTCTTTAGCGGCGACGTTGCGGGCGTGCGGCGGCTCGGCGGCCCGGTGCTGGCGCCAACACCGCCGCCGGAGATCGACCTGGCTGCCTGGGAGCGGTCGATCGAGCTGATTGAGGCTGTCTCGCCGCAGCGGCTCGCAGTGACTCACTTTGGCGTTCACGACGACGTTGCTGAGCAGCTAAGCGCCCTGCGCGGCGACCTTGAGCGCGCCGCCGGATGGGCGCAGGAGGCACCCGACGCAGAGACCTACGCGGCGCTGCAGGCCGAGTGGCTGATTGGGGCCGCTGACGCCGAGACGGCGGCCGGCTACTTCGCTGTGATGCGCTCTCAGGATGGCTACGCGGGACTCAAGAGAGCGCTGCTGCGGCGCGAAGAGTAGCCAGCGGCTAGGCTTTTTGACGATGTCCCAGACAGTCGAACTACCGCGCACGCAGGGCCCGGGCTCCGGAATTGGAGGCCAGTGGCGCGTGATCGTGCGCAACGACAACCACAACACCTTCGACGGCGTCGCCGGTGCGCTCTCGCGCACTCTGCCCGGCGTGACGCTCGACGGCGGCTATGCGCTGGCCGACGAGATTCACAACCGCGGACTGGCGATCGTCTGGAGCGGCCACCAAGAGGCAGCCGAGCTTTACTGGGAACAGCTGCGCGACGCGGGCCTTACTATGGCCCCGCTCGAGCAGGGCTAAGCGCCGGCGATCTAGCGGTCGGCGATAGCTTCGAGCGTTGCTTCGCGGTCAGGATCGGGCGTCGGAGTGTGACCATTTGGCCCGCCGCCATTTGACCCGCCATTGCGGTGCGGCGGTTCGGGGCTCACGCGACCCTCACCTATGAGGTCGTTCCAGGCGTAGAAGACCGGCACTTGGTACCAGCCGGACGTAATTGCGCGGAACTCCGTCATCTCCGGGCCAGACCACCAGCGCTCAAAGTCGAGCTTCTCTTCGAAGTGGGCGATCTGCGTGAACTTGTAGCGGTCATCACGGCTGCGGTGCACGGCCCAAGCGGTGGCGCCGTAGCGCAGCGCGGTTGGGCCCACGTCGCGCAAGGCTGCCTCCAACTTGTCGCCGCGGAAACCGTTTGCGTACCAAGGAATGTCAACAACGCTTGCCATCAGGCACCTACCTCTGCTCGAATTGCCGGCGGCTCGGCGGGGGTTTCACCGCTACGGCCAAGATTCTCCTCTTCAGCCCCGACGAGAACAGCGATCTTGCCCGCATGCTTGTTCTCGTGCATCAGCTGGTGGGCTTGGGCGACATCCTCAAATCCCATTGTCTTCCAAAGTACCGGCTTGATCAATCCATCATCGATCAGCTGGTTGGCCTTCGTGCACTCCCAAGCGTTGGCGAAGTGCGATCCGATGATCTCCTTCTGTCGCATCCAGAGGTAACGGACGTCAAAGTCGAGCGTGAAGCCTGAAGTGGCGCCGCAGATTACGACCTTGCCGAACGGCTTGACGGTGTAGACGGAGGTCGGGAAGGTCGCCATTCCAACGTGTTCAAAGACGATGTCGGGAGCGCCGCCAAGGATCTCCTTGACGCGCTTGGCGAAAGCGCGACTTACAGCGAAGCGCTCCTTCTCCTCGGCAGGGGTTTCGTTGCCGGTTCGCATCATTCCGGCGAACTCGCGCCGGTCGATGTAATCGGTTGCGCCGAGCTGCTTGATCAGCTCGCCCTTGCCCTCTGACGAGACAACTCCAACGCTCTGGCCTCCAGCCGCTTTCACGAGCTGCGTTGCGAAAACTCCGAGGCCACCCGCGGCGCCCCAAATCAGAACGCGGTGACCGGACTGCAGCTTTGCGCGGTCGAGCAGCATGCGGTAGGCGGTGAAGTAGGTGAGGCCGTAGCTGGCGGCTTCTTCCCACGAAAGTGCGGCCGGCTTGGGCAGAAGCTGCTGAGCCTGCACCTTCGTGAACTGGGCGAATGAGCCCCAAGTTGTTTCGTAGCCCCAAATCTTCTGCGACGGCGCGGCCATCGGATCGAGGCCGTGGACTTCGACGTCCTCATATGAAGCCTGGTTGCAGTGAACGACAACCTCGTCGCCGGGCTTCCAGCGCGTTACCCCAGGGCCAACCTTCCAGACAATCCCGGAAGCGTCGGAGCCGCCGATGTGGTGGCCGAACTCAGGGTGGTCGCCGGACTTGAAGACCGAGACAGGCTTGCCCAGCGCGGCCCAGACATTGTTGAAGTTGACGCCGGCCGACATTACGCGGACAACGACCTCGAACGCGGCCGGTTCGGGCGTGTCAACTTCTTCGAGCTGGAAGGCGTCTATCGGCTCGCCCTCGCGCTCCTCGCGGATTACCCAAGCGGTCATTTTGTCGGGGAGCTCACCGGGTTCGGTGGTGACGTTTGTAATTGCTGAGAGGTCAATGGCCATGGCGCCAATAATACGGCTCGCGCGGCGAATCGGACTTGCCGCCGCGAGCAGTCCGAGGCGAAGCCGATACTTCAGCTCGGTGGAGAGCGAGGCAAATAGCGGCAGTGAGCGAACGAAGGCCTTCGACCTCGACCGCACTATCGCCCTTAGCGATGGAATCTTTGCCTTCGCGCTAACGCTGCTGGTGCTGAGCATCAGCGTGCCGGAGATCGCGTCGGGCAGCTCAAGCAGCGAGCTTTGGGCGGCGCTCAAGAGCCGCGAGCAAGAGTTGATCTCATACCTGATCAGCTTCGCCGTGATCGGCAGTTTTTGGGTGCGCCACCACAAGTTTTGCGGCTCGTTGAAGGCGGTCGATGGCCCGTTTCTCGCGATCAACCTCGTCTATCTCGCGACGATCGCCTTTATCCCTTACCCAACTCAGATACTGGGCGACTTCCAAAACTCAGCCGCATTTGCCTTCTATGCGACTGCGATTGCGCTGTCGATCCTCGTCTCGGCTGTCCTCGCCGAGTACTCGAGGCGAGCGGGGTTCTTGGCTGTCAAGGAGAGCGGCGCGGAACTGACCAACAAGCGCCTCGACGGCGCCTCCGTTATCGGCGGCTTCCTGATTTCAATCCCACTGGTGCTTCTGACCGGCGAGCTCTGGCTCGGCTACCTCTGCTGGTTCATCGGGCCGAACCTGCATCGCCTCTGGGGGTTCGCTGGTTCAGGGAAGCATTAGGTCGTTCTGAGCCGACGGCCGCTCGCCGCTGACGCTCAGCACTGAAGCGGGAATCGCGTCGCCTTCGACCGATAGCGAGTAGGTGCCGTCGGTCAGGTTCGCCTTCATCGAGGCTGTGTTGTTCGGCGCGATCGTCGCGCTCTGACTGTCGATCCGCAGATCGGAGGTGCCTGACGGGGAGTTGGCGCCAAAGGTGACGCGCTGGTCGCTGCCGGTCAGGTTGCTGACGATCAGCGTGATCGGCCCGCCGCCAATTCGAGCCGGCGAGATCGAGATCTTCTTTGGCATCAGCGACGCATTGAGCTGAATTGGAACCGGCGGCCGCAGCTCGTTGGCGGTGCGCTCCTTGGCGCCGCAACCAACCAGAACCAGCGCAGTGAGCGCCAGTAGGGCAAGGCTAGTTTTGCGTGTCGCTCTCAGCATGGCTTCTCTTTTTGCGCGCTGGTCGGAAGCGCTGAAGCTGACTCTAACCGACGGCTAGAGGCCGATGCTGGAGTGTTCGCTTGCGGCCTCGTCGGTGAGCGTGAAGAGTTCGGCCTGAAGGCGCTCCCAAGCTTCCGCCTCGGCGCGCTCATACTCGCTTCCGTCAAGACCGCGAAGGTCCTCACGATAATTCTCCCAAGCGGCCTGCACTCGCGGGTCGAGAGATGTCTTTGGTTGCGGCACGGTCGTCGTCACGTCAGTCACCCTCCTCCAGGTTAATGATCGGATCACTGTACCCCGCGCTTCGGCCAGTATTGAGCGAAGAGGACTATTGCTCGCTGGGAGCGGGAAAAAGTGTCGCTTCGACGGGGCCGTCGCCAACTTTGAGCGTTGAACCATCTTCGGCCTCGCGGCGAATCAGTGCCAACCCGATCGGCCCGTCTTGCGGCGAGATCGCGAGGCTGGTCAGCGTTCCGACCTCGCGGTCGACGGTGCTGAGCGAGTCGCCTACCTCGGCCTCGCCGCTCAGCTTCAGAGAGCAGAGGCGGCGGTTTGGGCGGCCGCGGTAATGGAGCCGGGCGATTGTCTCCTGGCCGACATAACAACCCTTTGTGAAGCTGACGGCGCGATCGTTGAGACCGCCCTCCTCGGGGATGACGGTCTGATCAAGGTCGACGCCGTAACGCGGGCGGCCGCTTTCGATCCGCGCCAGCTCGGCGAGCGCTTCATCGGCCTCGGTCGAGCCGCCGGCCAGCAGCGCGGCGCGAACCGGTGCTTCATCTTCGGCGCTGCACAGAACGTCAACGCCAAGATTGGTCGCGATCAGGAGAACCGGGCGACCGCCGAGCTCTGCTGCGACGTTGTCGTCCTCATTGTCGCCGAGCGAGTCGGCGCCGGCGACCGCGCGCGACTGCGGCCCGAGCAATGAGAAGAGGCTTGTTTGGAGCGTCCGTTTGTGGAGCTCTGCGTCGTAGCCGACAAGGCCGTGGCGGACTGCGTCGAAGATCGGCTGCAGCGCGCAGCGCTCCATGTCGAGCAGCAGCTCGGCGTCGGTTGCGAGCACGCGCAGATCGCCGAGCATCCTGCCCTTTGCAGTGCAGCAGGCTGCCAAACAACCGTGGCCGGGGGAGAGCGCCTCGATCTCGTTCGTGACGACAGCGCTGAGCGCCTCTCTGGCCTGCGGGCCGCTAAGCGAAAGGCGGCCGCCGCCGGAGCGATCGACGAGCGCTGCGCCGCTGCGAAGCGCGGTGATCTCGGCGGGGCTTGGGGCGGCGGCAGACATCCGGATCCAAGGATAGGAGCCACCGGATGGCTGCGAGCTAGTTAGACAGGTAGAGAAAAAAAGTTAGGCTTGCCATAATCAGCCGATGGAACCGACTGCAGAGCGGCACAGTCCCGCCGTCGAGGATTACGCAAAAGCGATCTACACGCTGCAAGAGCGGGCCGATGGGCCGGTCACGACGACCGCTCTGGCGGAGCGCCTTGGCGTCAGCGCGGCATCCGCCTCGGGGATGGTGCGACGGCTGGGTGAGATCGGCCTCGCCGAGCACGAGCCGTACAAAGGCGTTGAGCTGACCGAGGCCGGCCGCGCCGTTGCGCTCGAAGTAATTCGCCACCACCGCCTGCTTGAGCTGTTGCTTGCCGAGCTAGGCGTGCCGTGGGACAGGGTTCATGACGAAGCGGAGGTACTCGAACACCACATCTCGGAGGATCTCGAGGCGCTGATCGCGGCGCGTCTGGGCGACCCAACTCACGATCCGCACGGCGACCCCATCCCCGCCGCAGACCTAACCGTTGACGAGGGCACGACGATCGCGCTCGATCAACTCGAGCCGGGCCAGCGCGGCCTCTTCGTGCGCGTCTCCGACTCCGACCCGGAGATGTTGCGTTACCTCAGCGGACTCGGGTTGGCACCAGGAGAGTGGCTCGAACTGGTGCGCCGCGAACCATTCGAGGGGCCGCTGATCGTCGGCTTCGCCGGCGCCGAACACCCGCTCGGGGTTGCGCTCGCGCAGGCGATGCGTGTTGAGGTTGAGCAGTGAGCAAACCGCTGCACGAAGATCCGGGCGCCAGCCGGCTCATGCCGCCCGGAGTCGATCCTCAGACGGCAGTGCAAGGAGAGCTGAGCGATCTTGAACGGCTCAGCGGCCGCGGCCGCGGCAGAACGGTGCTTGCCGTTCTCGGGCCGGCATTCGTCGCCTGCATCGCCTACATCGACCCAGGAAACTTCGCCACCAACATCACGGCCGGCTCAACCTACGGGTACCTGCTTGTTTGGGTACTGGTTAGCGCCAACCTGATGGCGATGCTGATCCAGAACCTTTCGGCCAAGATCGGCATCGCGACCGGCAAGAACCTGCCGGAGCTCTGCCGCGAGCACTTCCGCCGCCCGGTCGTCCGTGGGCTCTGGGTACAGGCGGAGATCGTCGCGATGGCAACCGACCTAGCTGAGTTCGTTGGCGCCGCGCTGGCGCTGAACCTGCTTTTCGGCGTGCCGCTGCTGCCGGCCGGGATCATCCCGGCCGTCGCCTCTTTCGGCATTCTTTCCCTGCAGCAGCGCGGCTACCGCCGCTTCGAAGTCGCGCTCGTCTTCTTCCTCCTGATCATTCTGCTCGGCTTCCTCTACAACACGCTGCAGATTGGGTTCGACACCGGCGCCGCAGCAGCCGGCCTGGTTCCCTCGTTCGATGGCGCAGAGAGCGTCCTTCTGGCAACAGGAATCCTCGGCGCGACGGTGATGCCGCACGTGATCTACCTCCACTCGGCTCTAACGCAGGGGCGGATAAAGCCCCGCGACGACGATGAGCGGCGCAAGTTGCTTCGCTTCCAGCGGCTCGACGTAACGCTGGCAATGGGTGTGGCCGGAGTCGTCAACCTGCTGATGCTGCTGGTCGCCGCATCGCTGTTCTTTGGCGGCGATCTCGCTGGAACCGACACAATCGAAGGTGCCTACAGCGGCTTTGATCAGCTGATCGGCGGCGACGCGGCGCTGGCCTTCGCTCTCGCACTGCTGGCTTCGGGTTTCGCAAGCTCGAGCGTCGGCACCTACGCCGGTCAGGTCGTAATGCAGGGCTTCATCGACCGCACAATCCCGCTAACGCTGCGGCGCGCAATCACGATGGCGCCGGCGCTGATCGTGCTCGCGATCGGAGTAAACCCAACCGACGCTTTGGTGATCAGCCAGGTCGTGCTGTCGTTTGGAATCCCGTTTGCGCTCGTGCCGCTGGTGCTGCTGACACGCCGCGCCGACGTGATGGGGGCGCTCGTCAATAAGCCGATCACGACGGTTGCCGCCGCGGTCGTCGCGGCACTGATCATCTCCTTGAACCTCTTCCTGGTTGTCCAAATTGTGATCGGCTAGCGTAGCCGCGCCACTGGCGGGTAACCTGCAATACGTAATGGCACTTGCCGCTTCATTCCAAGAAGTAATCGACTCGCTCCCGGACGACTGGTCGGACCTTGATCTCGACCTGCGGATTTTCGATGAGTCGCGATACGTCGAAGCGGCAACCTTCCTCGTCGTCTGCAACGCCCAGCCTTACTCCCACAACGATTGGCACTGGAAGCTGCTCTGCGCCCACCGCTTCGGCCACGCCGCAGCTCCGCAGGCCGTCCACCGCTCGCTGCTGTTCCTCGATGAAGCTGGAATCGACGGCGAGTTCGTGGTCCGCAGCGTTCGCTCCGGGCGGGCGCCGGTATTCGACTCCTGGGGGCGGCCGGAGAGCGTGCGCGAAGATTTCCGCCGCATCCACAACCAGTAGCCATGGCGAAGGTCATAGCGGCAGTTCCCGATCTGCTCTTCGGTTCGAAGCTGGAATCGGCGCTGACTTCGGGCGGCTTCGATTGCGAACTGATTGCGAGCGCCGACGCTGCCCGCGCAGCCGCCGCCAACGCCGATCTGCTCGTCGTTGATCTCACCGACGCCGACTTCGGTGGCGTAGCGCTGGTTGCACAGATGGGCGAGGCGGGTGAGCTTGGCTCGCTCCAGACGCTCGGCTTCTACAGCCACGTTGAGCCGGAGGTCAAAGCTGCGGCAACGGAAGCTGGATTCGACCTCGTTGTTCCACGTTCGCGGATCAACCGCGAGGGCGCCGAGCTAGCCGCGAAGCTGCTCGCGGGCGCATAGACTGGGCGAGTAATGCGCCGCAGAGTCACCTTCTCCCGCAACTTCACGCTCTCGCTCTCGCGTAGCTGCCAGTGTTACTGCAAGTACTGCGCCTTCAAGACGCACCAGCCGCACCTGCATACGCCGGACGAAGTTGATCGCTTTATTGAGCAGGCGGTGCGGCGCAACTCGAAGGAGCTGCTGATCCTCACCGGAGAGCGGCCCGAAGCCGTTGACGGGGTTGCCGCGCAGCTCGAAGAGCTCGG
>CAJBIG010000195.1 GCA_903953065.1 uncultured Solirubrobacterales bacterium | reverse complement strand
GCCGACGCGATTACGGCCGGCACGGCAGCGCTCTTCGGCGCGATCCAGCACGCTTGGGATCAGCGCGATGATCGAGCGCTACAGACGATGGTCGGCGACGATCTGCTCGTCGAATGGCGCCTTCGGATGCAGGATTTCGCCTCGCACGGCTGGCATAACCGGGTGCGCGTCCTGCGCGGGCCGGAGGTGCTCTATGTCGGTATCGATAACAAGGCCGATGACGTCGATGACCGCGCGATCGTCCACATCGAAGCGACGCTCGAGGATTTCGTTGAAACCGATGACGGCATGCGAATCATGCGCAGCGACGACAACGACGCGGTCGTGACTCTCAGCGAATACTGGACGCTAGCCAAGCGTGATGGCTCTTGGATCCTGCTGTCGATCGAACAGGACCGCGAGGGTGCCCACCACCTTGACTCGCCGATCATCGCCTCGCCCTGGGCCGACGACCTACGGCTACGCGACGCAGCGATCGTTGAGGCGGCGGTCGCCGACAAAGCGCTCGAAGGTACTTCAACCGCCGATCTCGTCGATGTCAGCCTCGCCGATGACGCGCGCACGCAGGCGATGGATCTCTCGCTCGTGGACGGGCGTTTCGCACCCGACGTGCTTGAGGCTGCGGCGCGGCGCGCCGTGGCCGCTTGGGCCCAGGCCGTTGACGGCCCGGACGCAGCGCTCGAAGCGGTTGCAAGCGCCGAAGCGATCGAGCAGCTGCTCTACCCGTCGGCCGATGGCCACAGCGCACGGCTCGTCGTGCGCGGGCCGCAGGTTGAATCGATCACGATCGAACGGCTGGCCGCGGAGCCGGCCCCGGCGCAGATGAGCGTCGTCTTGAAGGTTCGTGGACGCAGATACTTGGAGAACCGTGATACCGCCGCCGTGATCGCCGGCGACAAGGACCGCGAGGTCAAGTTCAGCGAGAGTTGGACGCTGGCGCTCGACGGCTCCGATCAAGTGCCGTGGCGCCTCGTTGACGCTGCCCCCTCCGGCTAGCGGCGAGGCCGGAGGCCGTCCGCGGCCCGCTCTATTTTTCGTCCCTTCAGACCGCGACTGAGGAGGCTGTAATGGACATTCCTTTGAGCAAGCGATTGGCCGCAGAATGCATCGGCACGTTCGGCTTCCTCTTGACTGCATTCATGGGGATCGTCTCGCTTGCAACGCAAGGCATCTCGGCGATCCAATCGCTCGGGATCGCAGCCGGCTTCGGCTTCGGCCTGGCAGCGATGATCTTCGCCTTTGGGCACATCTCTGGCGGGCACTTCAACCCTGCCGTGACGCTTGGATTGGCAGCGGCGCGCAAGCATCCAGCCTCGGAAATTCTTCCCTACTGGACGGCGCAGATCGTAGGCGGCCTAATAGCGGCCCTGTTGATCCTCGTGCTTTGGACGCAGGGGATAATCGGCAAGGCGGTTAACACTCCCGGCGTGGGGGTAAGCGACGGCAAGGCGTTCATCATCGAGGCGCTATTCACGATGCTCTTTGTGCTCGTCATCGCCACGGTGGCGACCGATCAGCGCGCGCCATGGAAGGGTGTCTTCGCCCCGTTCGCGATCGGCCTGTTCATCTTCACTGCGGGAACCGTCGCCGGCCCTGTCAGCGGCTTCTCTTTCAACCCGGCCCGCTCGCTGGCACCCGCAATCGCTGCCGGCGACTTCAGCGACATTTGGATCTACCTGCTGGCGCCGCTGATCGGCGGCGTGATCGGCGGCCTGATCCACCTCTACTTCGCCGACGCTAAGTCGGGGGCTCCAAGCGAGGAATTCGAAGACCTCAACAGGGGCGCGGTCGCGAGCTGACTGCTCTCCCCGCAGCGAGTGCGGGGAGAGCGTCAGTTGCTCAGTCGCGAGCGCCGGTTAGGCGCGTGCTGCGCTGCGCTTGTGGGCGCGGCG
>CAJBIG010000194.1 GCA_903953065.1 uncultured Solirubrobacterales bacterium | reverse complement strand
CAAGTTCAAGAAGGCCGGGCTGCCGATCATCGGCGACGACATCAAGAGCCAGGTCGGCGCGACGATCATCCACCGCACGCTGGCGCGCCTCTTCCACGACCGCGGCGTCAAGATGCTGCGCACCTCGCAGCTCAACGTCGGCGGCAACATGGACTTCTACAACATGCTCGAACGCGAGCGCTTGGAGTCGAAGAAGGTCTCCAAGACGCAAGCCGTCACCTCGATCATGGGCCACGAGCTACCGGCCGACGATGTTTACATCGGGCCTTCCGACTACGTGCCGTGGCTAACCGACCGCAAGTGGGCGCACATCCGCCTTGAAGGCCAAGCCTTCGGTGACGTGCCGCTGAACGTTGAGATGAAGCTTGAGGTTTGGGACTCGCCAAACTCGGCCGGCATCGTGATCGACGCCGTGCGGCTCTGCAAGCTGGCGATGAACAACGGCATCAGCGGCCAGCTCGACGGCCCCAGCTCCTACCTGATGAAATCGCCGAAGAACCAGCGCCCGGATGATCAGGCGCGGCTCGACACCGAGAGCTTCATCAAGAAGTACAAGCGCAAGGCTGCAACGAAGCCAAAGGCGAAAGCCAAGGCCAAGGCGAAGCCAAAGCGCGCAGCCGCCAAGCGCTGAGCAGGTGGAGGAGAAGCTCTCGATCGCGCAGGTAACGCCGTTTGCTTGGGAGCTTCCAAGCGAAGTGAATGAGTTTGTCGGCAAGGTCAGCGACGAGCTCGCAAGCAGAGGGCACCGCGTCGCGATAATCGCGCCGTCAACATCGGCAGCCAAGGTCCGCGACGGGCGGCGTTTGATCCGCAGCAGCAGAGGCGAGCTGCTGGCCGGCTGCGGCGACGCCCCACTGCTGGTTGCCGTTGGCCAGTCGCTCGAGACAACGCCCGGGCGACGGCGATGGGCGCTGCCGAGCGACGCGACGCGCACGCTTGGCGCGCTCTTCGAACAGACCCCGCTCGACATCTGCCACCTTCACGAACCGTTTGCGCCGTCGATCGCGAGCGCTGCGCTGCGAGCTTCAAGCTCACTCAACTTCGGCTCGTTCCACGCGCCGACCGAGCGGCTGCTGGCAACTCAGGTGACGCGCCGACTTGTGCGGACGCTGTTTGGGCGGCTCGACGCGCGGAGCGCGAGCTACGCGACGACAGCAACGATGATGGAGCGTCACTTCCCGGCCGATTACCAGCTGCTCTCCCCCGGCGCTCCAAAGTTGAAGCGTGACGAGCAGCCTGCCGGCCCGAACACGCCACTGCGAATCGTCTTCATCGACGAGGAAGAGCGCTCGGCGCTGCGCCTGTTGCTGAGATCGCTGCGACTGATCAAGAGCGAGCGCCCCTGGGAGCTGATCGTCAGCAGCTCTACCGGCCGATCGTCAACGCCGCTGCGAGCCGAGATCGCCGCCTGCGTCAGCTACGTCAGCCCGCGCGAGATGCCAACCGACGAGCTGCTGGCGAGCGCCGACATCGTCGTCGCCGCATCATCGGGGACGCTGCCACAACCGGGGCTGCTGGCACGCGCCGGTGCGGCAGGGGCGGCGGTCGTCGCCTCGCGGCTCGCGGTCTACGAAGAGGTAATCGGCGACGGCGAGCGTGGCCTGCTGTTCGCGCCGCGCGAACTGACGACGCTGGCGGCCCAGATCTCGCGGCTCCTGAGCGACGATGCCCTGCGCGAGCGGCTTGGCTCGGCGACAGCGCCGCGACCTTGGCACCAGGTCGCCGACGAGGTTGAGGCGGCCTACTCGGCTGTTACGGCGCGGCGCAAACCGCTCACCGGCAACCCGGCTTTGGCGCGCAAGCTCGCCGGGCGTCCACTGATCGACGTTGACCTGCACATGCACACCGACCACAGCCACGACTGCGCCACTCCGGTTGAGTCGCTGCTCGAAACGGCCCGCGACCGTGGCCTTGGCGCAATTGCAGTTACCGAGCACAACGAGATCTCGGGCGCCGTTGCGGCGGCCGCGATCTGCGAGCAGTACGGCGTCAAAGTGATCCTTGCCGAGGAAGTGAAGACCGCTTCGCAAGGCGAGGTAA
The DNA here is from genome assembly GCA_903953065.1 of uncultured Solirubrobacterales bacterium. Classification (GTDB taxonomy): domain Bacteria; phylum Actinomycetota; class Thermoleophilia; order Solirubrobacterales; family Solirubrobacteraceae; genus F1-60-MAGs163. Next base: position 1,318 of record CAJBIG010000194.1, on the reverse strand, counting down.
TCGGCCTCTTCATCACCGAGAAGATCGAGCGCGGAATGACGCTCGAAGAGACCGTCTCTGAGATCAAACGGCAGGGCGGCCTCGTCTACGTACCGCACCCGTTCGACCGCATGCACGCAATCCCCGACTACGAGCACCTGCTGCCGATCGTCGACAGAATCGACCTGATCGAGATATACAACCCGCGCGTCGCGCTCGACACCTTCAACGAGGAGGCGGCGCGCTTTGCAGCCAAGTACCGAATCCCGGCGGCGGCCGGCTCCGACTCGCACGTAACCCAGGGGCTCGGCACGGCGCGGGTGCGGATGCGCGACTTCGACGGCCCCGAGGAGTTCCTCGAGTCGCTGCGCGAAGCGGAGATTCACTCAACGCCAACGAATTATGTATACGTCCAGGCGCTGAAGTTCATCCAGACGAAGGCAACGCCGCAGAGCGCCCGCAGAGCCTCACGTAAGCGCAAGGCTCGCAGAGCTCCACGCAAGCGCTGATGCAGCCAAAGGGAGAACCACGGCGACCGTCGAAACTGACTGAGCCGATGCCTGCAACCGAAGACGAGATCCGCGAGAAGTACCTCGAGAGAGCGATCCGCGAGATCAACTCCTTGTCGCGCGACGTGCAGGGGTGCAGCCACTGCCCGCGCGGCAACCTGATGCCGGTTCTTGGCTCCGGCCACCCGCAAGCCGACATCATGCTCATCAAGTACACGCCGACGGTCTCGGAGATCGAAGAAGGCGTCGCCTTTTACGGACGCTCCGGCAACGCGATGCGCAAGTCGCTAAGCCGCCTCAACATTGATCCACTAGCGGTCTACGGAACGCTCTTCGTCAAGTGCCCTGTCGGTGACGCGGCTCTCGCCGACCCGGCCTGCCTGGCGCGCGTAGCCGAGGAGGTCGCGATCGTTCAGCCGCGGATCATCGTTGTGATGGGCGAGCAGGCGATGACGGCACTAAACGAGCTGGAGCTGCCGCTGGCGCAGGAGATTGAGTGGAAGCCGGGCGAGATTCAGCCGCTGACCGATGCCTGCGACGTGCTCGTCACGCCAAACATCGATGACTCGCTCGACGCCGAAGATTCAAAGCGCGACTTTTGGGCCGCCTTCCGCTCGCTCGGCGAGTGGTGGGGCGACCTTCCTCCCTACTAGCGGCCGCTAGCTCGAGGGGCTTGTCGACGGGAAACGCTCGCCGCCAGGGACAAGCCAGAACTCGTCGATCCGCTGGATCAGCCCTTCTTGCAGCTCGTAGAAGCCGGCGCAGACCAGCATCGTGTCGGGGCGCTGAACTTGAGCGTGAACGGCGATGTCGAGCCCGCGCCCGGTGAT
>CAJBIG010000193.1 GCA_903953065.1 uncultured Solirubrobacterales bacterium | reverse complement strand
GCCCGGTCTGCTCCAGCTTCTTCAAGCGTTCCAGCATCTGCTTGTTCTGGCCTTCCAGTTCGGTATTGCGTTGCGACAGCTCGTGCGACTTTTGTTCGATGCCCTTCAACTGGGCGTCGGCCTGACCGCGCCAGGCGTCCCTGGGATCGACCTGACCACCGGGGGCGAGGATCTGCGTGGACTTCGGTTTGACCGCGCGCTCGCCGGGTTCTCGCGAGCCGGTCAGGGATACAGAGAGGACTGTTGCACCGACGATGAACGCCGCGATACCGGCCAGCAGCAGGTACTGGCGCCGCTTCACGGCGGCCGGATTGACGGACGAGGAATCAGTCATGGGTTCGCCGCTCCCTAATCACGAAGAGGTTGGTCGATTCGCCGGGGCGCAAGCGGCCCTGTTCCACGCTCACCGCCATGACGCCGGGCTTGTAGAGCTCGCCCTCGGCGAGATTCAGGTCGGTGCTGCCGATATTGGCGAGCTGGTACTTCTCGCCGACGATGCCGGCGCCCAGCCATACGCGCTGCAAATTCAGGCGCACGCCGGGCCAAAGGGCAAGCTCCTGGGTCGGTTCGCGCACCTCCATGTCGTCGGGCAGCGCGTCGCCCGCCATCGCCAGCAGCAGGTTCTTGATTGTGCGCACATGACGGCCGCTCTTCTCCATGCGCGAAGCGGAGGTGAGCGGGTCCCGCGCTTCCCGGATTACCAGTGTGTCGCTCGGCGTATCGACGGGTTGCAGCACCAGGCCAATCGTGCTGCGCTCGGAGGTGATGAACAGGTTGATCGGCTTGGTGCTGTCCGCCGACACCGGCCGGATAAATATCTGCCCTTTCTCCTCGTCCTTCTCCAGGACGAATTCGCCGGCATTGCCGGTGACCTTGCGGATGCGGCCGCGCTCGACACTGATGCGCGTGACTTCCTTCTGCGAGATCTTGCCGAGCACGGTCTCCCCGTCCTTCGCGTCCAGAATCTGGAGCGCGGAGGCGGGACTACTGAGCGCCAGCAGCAGCAGGAACAGGCTTGGACTGGAGTTCGAGAGGATCATTGGGATTGGTTTCACGAAAGGCCTTGAGGAACATGCGGCCGCCCGCGTACTGGAGTTCGATGGCGTAAGCCTTCGAGACTTCCGAGACGCGGCGGTCGCTGATGAAGGTGGTGAGCTGGCCGCGCACACCTACCCGGAGCGTGCGTTCGTCGACGACCAGGTCTTGCGCACTGAAGACAGTCGACGCGCCGTCGCGCTTCAGACGTTCGGCGGCGGCGAGCAGCGCGGTACGTAGCTCGCCAAATGACGCGGGAGCGGCGTACTGCAACAGCAGCTTGGCCTGGTGGTCGACGCTCTGGGGTGTGACGTTGAGCGTGAGCTGCATGAGGAAGTAGCCCATCTGTTCGAGATACTCGCTGCTCACCCGGTCGGACTCCACCCAGAAGGTCTTGTGAATGTTGGGCGGGACGACGACGATGCGCTCGTGACCGGAGAGCCGGACGGCGAAGAGGGCGAGAATGAGGTTTACGAGCATCGATCCCACCAGCAGGGCGACCAGAAAACTCGTCGCCCGGCGGGCGCTGGCGATGTCCTCGGCCATCCAGGCGAGCTTCATCCCACCATCTCCCGCAGGTGCGAGGGTGGGGTGCGCTGGAGTCCCGTAATGGCGGCCGGCACATGCCAGTACAGCAGGTGCAGCGCAAAGGCCGGATGCTTGCCGGTCTTTGCGCGGCCGTAGGCCGAGGCGAGCAGTATGCCCAGGGCACAGCCCGTGATGAAG
>CAJBIG010000192.1 GCA_903953065.1 uncultured Solirubrobacterales bacterium | reverse complement strand
CCGCATGATCAGCCGCGCGATGTGCGCCTCAGTTTCGCTCAGCTCGACCTCATCGATCCAGTTCAGGGCGCGGCGGACAGAGAGCGCCGTGAATTCATTTATCGAAATCCCGTCGACGAGGACGGCGCGCGACTCCGGACGCAGGCGGGCGCCGTCGCAGGCCGGGCAGTCGGCGACCGCCATGAACTCCTCAATCCGTTCGCGCATCGCTTCCGAATCGGTTTCGCGATAGCGGCGTTCCAAGTTGGGGATGATTCCCTCAAAGCGTGTCGAGTAGGAGCGCTCGCGGCCGTAGCGGTTGCGGTAGGTCACCTCAACGGCGTTCTTGCCGGTGCCGTGGAGGAAATAGTCGCGCTCGGTATTGCTGAGTGATTCCCAAGGCACGCTCATGTCGACGTCGTACTCGGCCGCCAGTGCCTGCGTTATCTGCTCGTAGTAGTTCGAACTGCTGGCAGCCCAGGGCGCCAGCGCGCCGGCCGCTATTGAGAGCGCTCCGTCTGGAACGATCAGTTCCTCATCAATCTCCATCTGCGAGCCGAGGCCGCTGCAGCGCTCGCAGGCGCCGTGCGGCGAGTTGAACGAGAAGATCCTTGGCTCGAGCTCCGGCATCGAAACGCCGCACTTCAAACAGGCGAAGCTCTCCGAGAAGGTCATCAACTCGCCCTCCCCCTTCTCCGGAGCCGTCTCGACCTCGACGATTCCGCCGCCAAGGGCGACCGCCGTCTCGATCGAGTCGGCTAGCCGCTTACGGACCCCTTCACGGATCACGAGCCGGTCAACGACAACCGAAATCGAATGCTTGAATTTGCGGTCAAGCTCAATCTCCTCGTCAAGCATCCGCAGCTCGCCGTCAACCTTGACGCGGGCGTAGCCGTCGGCACGGAGCCCCTCGAAGAGCTTTCCATACTCGCCCTTGCGGTCACGGATCAGCGGCGCCATCACGAGCAGCCGCGTGCTTTCCGGCAGCTCGGTCACCTGATCGATTATCTGCTCGGCCGACTGGCCGGCAATCGCCGCGCCGCACTTGTAGCAGTGCGGGTGGCCGACGCGAGCCCACAGCAGGCGCAGATAGTCGTAAACCTCGGTGACGGTGCCGACGGTTGAGCGCGGGTTGCGCGATGTCGTCTTCTGATCGATCGAGATCGCCGGCGAGAGCCCTTCGATCGAGTCGACGTCGGGCTTGTCCATCTGGCCGAGGAACTGGCGTGCGTAAGCGCTCAGCGATTCGACGTAGCGGCGCTGGCCTTCAGCGTAGATCGTGTCGAAGGCGAGCGATGACTTACCGGAGCCGGAGAGGCCGGTGATAACCACCAGCGCGTCACGCGGCAGCTCAAGCGAAATGTCCTTGAGGTTGTGCTCGCGGGCGCCAGACACGACGATTGAATTGGCGGAAGCCATTAGAGCCAGTCTATTGGCCGCCAGCAGCCTCGCAGTCGAGCTGGGGCGCCGAGCCGACTAGCGCGTTAGCGCGCGCGCGACTTTGCGATAAGCGCCGAGCGCCGGCTTGTCGGCGAAGCTGCCGTCGGCGCTGACGCGGCGCAGCCCCGCGTACTCAAAAGCGTCCTGATTGCCGCTGTCGCTACTGACCCAGTTGTACCAGTAGGCGCGAGCGAGCTTCAGCCGCGCGGCGCTCTTGCCGTAAGCGCGGTAGACCTCTTCCACCTTCACTGCCTGACCGGCCTCGGTCGTCACCCAGCCTTGATTGGCGTCCGCCTTACCGCGCCCCGACGGCCAAGAGATTTCGGTGACCCAAAGGGGCGCCTTGCGGGCACCATTGGCGTCAAGCACGGCGCGGACGAAGCCGAGAATCTTGACGCTGCCACTCGCGGTTCCCGTAAACGGATGTACGGCGATCGCGTCGAAGTAACCGCGCGCCTTCATCCCAGCCTTGAAGAGCGTGGCGTAATCGCGCCAGGAGAAATTGGGCAGACCGGCCGTGATCACCTTCGCACCGGGGTCGGCAGCCTTTACCGCCGTGTAGGACGCACGCAGCAACTTGGCATAGGCCGGAGCCCAAGACTTCACGGTGAAGTAGCGGCTCAGACTTGGCTCGTTCCAGATCTGAAAGTTGCGCAGCGGCCGCTTCGGCAGCGAAGGGTTGGCTGGCCAGAAGTTGCCTTTTGGGCCGTATCGGCCGATCAGCGTTTTCAGAAAGCGGCCGTATGCCGCCGGCTCACGCGGCGGCGAGAAAACCTCGCCAGGTTTTAGTGCGGCCCAAGACGGCGCTCGCAACACAAGCGCAGTGACGTCAATTCCGTTCCGGGCCGCAGCGGCGATCTGGGCATCGGTCGTAGAGAAGTCGGTCGGAATGCCGTCAACGTTGGTGAAGTATTGGTGGGCGCTCTCGGGAATCTGATTGAAGCTCGCGTACGGTTGCAGCTGCGGCCACTGAACCGGTAGACGGATCGTCCCGACACCGCCGGCGCGCATCACCGCGCCCTCCTTCGCCAGATCGACGCCTGGAGCGTCGAGAGGGCCGTTTGCCATGACGCCAAAGAAGGTTGGCGAGAGCTTTGCCGCCTGCGCAGGAGCCACAAATACTGCGGCAGTGGCCACGGTCGCAGCGATTGTCGCTAGAGCACGCACTTTCGTTACAACAGCCCTAGAGGCCCGGAGTTGCGCCCACTTCGCGTAGAACGCGGTCGGCGTCGATGCCAGGGAAAGCCTCACGCAGCCGTTCCTTTGCCTCATCGAGCGTGATCCCACGGCCGACCAGCTCAAGCGCCACGAGCCGCGCGCCCTCGGTGCTCCCCTCCGGCGCATCGCCGCCTACCGGTGGCTCGGTCAGCGGCGTTGGTATCGGCTTCGACACGGCGTGCGAGTGCATCTCGATCACGCTCAGGCGCACCTGCCCCAGCTCCTCTTGCAGTTCGGCCGTCTGTGATCGGACCGTCGCCGCAAGCTGCTCCAACGCGCGCTCGACCGTGTCGATCCGCGCCAACGCTTCACTTCGGCTCTCACTTGGGTCGACTGAAGGCGAATTGCTCATTCACAAAGCGTAGCCTTGCGAGCGCCCAGTCGTAGCCGATTGAGCCCAAGGCCTCAAGCTACCGCGTGGCGGCGCGCAGGCTGCGGGCAACGCTGCGATAAGCGGCAAGAGCCGGTTTATCGACGAAGCTGCCATCGCTGCGCACCGTGCGCAAACCGGCGAAATCCCAAGCGTCACCGCCGCGCAGGTCGCTGCTAACCCAGCTGTACCAGTAAACGCGCGTCAGCTTCAATTGTTTCGCGCTCTTCGCGTAGGCGCGATAGGCCGCTGTGAGCTTTGTCGCCTCGCCGGCCGGCGTCGTAATCCAGCCTCGATGTTGTGGCAGGACCTTCGCCTTGCCCTGTGCCGACGGCCATCCGGTCTCGGTTACCCAGATCGGAGTTTGACGCGCGCCATTGGCGTCCAGAACTCGGCGGACGCGGCTGAGGATCTCTACGCAGCCGGCAGCGTTATCGGTATATGGGTGAACGGCGACGGCGTCGAAGTAGCCGCGAGCCCGCACCCCTGCCCGGAAAAGTTTCGCGTAATCGCGCCAAACGAAGTTGGGCATTCCAGCAGTCACGACAGTTGCCGACGCATCGGCGGCCTTGATCGCCTTGTACGAGGTCCGCAGGAGCTTTGCGTAGGCGGGCGCCCACGACGCGACCGGGAAGTAGTGCTTCAGATTTGGCTCGTTCCAAATCTGAAAATGACGAAGTGGGCGGCGCGGAATTTCCGGATTCTCGCTCCAAAAGCTGCCGCTTGGGCCGTAGCGGCCGATCAACGCCGAAAGAAAAGCGCCGTACTGATCCGGGTTGCGTGGAGTCGTCATGTAATTGCTTGGGTCGCGACCGGCCCAAAGCGGCGAGCGCATCACGAGCGCCAACACTTCCACGTTGCTGAGCGCCGAAGCCTTGATGCGGGCATCTGTGGCCGCAAAGGCCGTCGGTATTCCAGCGACGTCGACGAAGCGTGCGCGCTCCTTGGCTGGAACGTCAGTGAAAGAGCGATAGGGCTGAAGGTCAGGCCACTCGATCGGTAAGCGAACCGTCTCGACGCCATTGCTACGCATCAACGCCGTCTCTTTGACGAGGTCAACGCCGGCACGATCGAGCGGCCCATTGCCCATCACACCGAAGAAGCGCGGAGGCGGCTGAGCCGCTGCAACCTCGACTTGTGCGCAGAGGACGACGGCGGCGAGAACCGCGATTATTGTTCCGCGCATCGCGCCACCATACTCTCGCGCAGCTCAGTCAGTAGCCGGTTCGGGCCGCAGACCCGCCGCTTCAAGACCGTCCATCTGGCGCTTGAGATCGCGCAGCTCGTCGCGCAGGCGGGCGGCGTGTTCGAAGCGAAGCTCTTCGGCGGCCGCGAGCATCTCCTCTTCGAGCATCACGATCGCCTTTTCGAGTTCATCGGGCGCGTGCTCGCTGGCATCGAGCTTCGCCCCGCGGCGGGCCTTCTTCGGCGTCTTGCTTTCGGCTTGGAGGAACTCGGCGATGTCGCTGACACCCTTCGTTATCGAAGCGGCCGTGATGCCGTGGCGCTCGTTGTGAGCGAGCTGGATCTCTCGCCGGCGATTGGTTTCCGAAATTGCCGTCT